>CAZCXL010000045.1:0-12578 GCA_964502625.1 uncultured Planctomycetales bacterium
CCCACCGGGCACCGCGGCCGAAACGACGGGCTAACCTCCGAGCCAAGCGCGCCACGGCTCCGCGCGGCGCACGACTTCGGAAGTGGGAGTGCCGGCGAGCACTGCCGGGCAATCCACGCCGGTGAGTCCGTGCAAGAAGTACGTCGCAGCGGGCCGGAGATGTGGCGGGCCCGTCTCCAAGACTTTCAGCAACTCGGCAACGGCGACGCGCGGCTGCGCATCGGCTTCGGCGAAGTGGATCGGCAAATTGAATCCCGAACCCCGTGCAGCGCTGGAGAACCAATCTGCGGGCGGCAAATTCGAATGATCACGCCACCAGGCCAAGTACGTTCCGGCAGGATCAGGCAGGGTGCGGAAATCCACGCATAACACGTTGGCGAGCGCCTCCAGCAACTCGGGGTTGCGCGGATCCACTGGCAGCCATTCCATCAGGCTCGAAGCCGCAGCAGGATCTCCGAGCAGGCCCCCGAGCAAGGCCGAGCGGCGCACGAGCACCGAATCGCGATGTACGAGGTAAGGCTGCAGCGTCTGGCGGGCGCCGGAAGCTCCAAGTTCCAGCAGTGCGCGCAGATAGGAACCTTCGAGCGCAGTCCCGGCGTATTCGGGGAACAGCGCCCCCAGGGCCATCTGTGCTTCTTGCCCAGGAATGGCGGCGATGGCCAAGAGCGCCGACACGCGCAAGGCAGGAGATTCGGAAGTGGCCGCCTCTTGCAACAAAGGGAGTGCGCGCGGCTGGCCGAAACGTCCGAGCGCCCATACCGCTTCCTTGTGCAACTCATGAGGCTGACCCGGCTGTGCAAAGAGCGCAACTTCGTCCAGCGCCTCTGCGTCCCGGATTTCGCCGAGTCCGCGCAGCGCCGCCAACTGCACCGGCAGCTCCGTTCCAGAAAGCGCTGCGCGCAACTCGGGCGCGCCGTCCATGCCGAGCACGGGAAGAGCCGCGAGCGCCGTCACGCGCACCGGAAGTCGTGAATCGTTCACCAGGACTCGGGCGGACGCGATGCCGACTTTGGGGAAGGCGGCAGTGAGTAGTTGAGTGCGCAGCGGCTCGTCGATCTGCGCAGCCAATTCAGCGAGTTGCGGAGCAAGGCTGAGGTCGGGGCGCATGAGCGCCGTGTCCGTGAGCGCAAGGCACAACTCCGGGGCAGCCCCGCGCAAGGCAGCGAGCGCCAGCAATTCAGAAGCCAATGCGGCGTCCCAGATGGGACGGAGCGCCGGAGTCGCGCGCAATCGTCCACACCACTCCATCACCGCCGGATCGCTCAGAACTGGCAGCCGACCGCGCGTGAGTTCCAGCATCGCCGTGGCGCGAGCGACTTCGTCGGCGCCCTCCATGGCGTCGAGTTGCTCGGACAAGAAGGCGCGGCCATCCGCATCATTGCCCGCGAGCAGTTGCCAAGACGATGCGTCGTACCAAGCGTCGCAGCGATCCAAGAGCGCAGTGGCGGATCCCTGCGATGCGCCGCGGAAGGTCAAGCGCTTCCGCTGGCCCTTGACGCTGATCTCGAGGGCTGCGGTGATTGGATCTCCCACGACGCCGAAGCGATTGCTCGCGGCCACGGAGGCCAGGAGGCCACTGGAGATCAACGCTTCTCGTAGCCCCGTGAGGGTGCGGTTTCCGGCGAGTCGCTCGCTCGGGAGCAGCCAGGCATCCACTCCTACCAGGGTGCGCCAAGCGGAGGTGACGCCACCGCGCATCCAAGTCACGCGCAGCATCGGCAGATCTGCCTCGGTGATGTCGAGCCGGCCGCGCAGGAAGGAGAGTCCGCCGGAACCCACTTCTTCCATCCACTTGATCCAGAGCCCGCGCTCGGCAAACTCTTCACCACTGATGCGCTCCAGAGAGTCTTCTGCGAGCGGCGAGAAGCGGGCGTATTGAGGATAGAAAACCGCGCCAGAGATGGCGCGAACAAGGACGTAGGGCACCTTCCGCCGCCAACCGAGGGGCGTCTGCTCGGTGCCCGCCCGATAGGCATACTCCGCCACGCAGGCGGCCGCGGCTCCGCTCGCGAAGTTGTCCGCGTCGTCGAGGAGCGTCTCGAGCCGCGGCAACACGTCCTCGGGAATCAAGGTGGCGTCGAGTTGCTGCTGCTGAAGCAGCAAAGCGAAGGCCAGATACCCGGCCTCTGCACCGGAGCATTTCTGCCGCAACTCGGAAACGAGGAAGGCCACCTGCTCGGATCTTGCCGCTCCGGCCAGAATCCCGGCGGCCGTGAAGGCGACTTCGGCGGAATCGTCGCGGAGTGAGCGACGCAAACTGAGACGGACCTCGGGTTGGTTGGGGAAACCACCCAGCAAACGCGCGGCGCGCAGCCGCACGTCCGCATCGCGGCCGAGTTCCAGGAACTGCAACAGCCGCTCCACGTGCGCGTCGTTCGGGTTGCGCTGCAGTCGGCCTTCAGCCACGACCCGCACGTTGTGATTCGGGTGGGCCAGCAGGCTCACGGCACGCGCAGGCAGAGCGCCGCCATTCAAGCGCAGACCGGTGTCGAGACAGCGGCCTGCGGCTTCCACCATGTTGGTGCGTGACGCCGCTTCGATCAGCGCGGCAACGTCGCCTGGATCTTCGCTGACCGTCAGCCCCACCCACTCCATGAGCTCTGCAGCAAGGAGAACCGTGGGACCCCAATCCGAGCTGAGCGCCTTGAGCGCGGTGACGCGCGTTTCCAGTCCGAGTGCGCGTAAGCGTTCGAGGCTATCGGCGCGAAGCTTCAAGCCTTCGCTTCTAGCCGTTTCGAAATCCAGAAAAACCTGTTCGGCGGCGTTCGCGGGCGGCGACCAACGGCCGGTGGCCGGCGTCGGGAGAACGACGACAGGATCCTGCGGTTTCGCGGGATCAGGGATTCCTTCCGCCGGCTTCGGAGGAGGCGGAACCTGCAGCTTGCCAGCCTGCGCGCCTGGCAGAAAACCCGCGAGCATCGGCACGGCGCAAACGCCTGCAAGAATCGAGGAAAGGCGGCGAAGCGTCAGCAAGGAAGAGTTCCTTTGGACAGGGTGCACTCCGGCCCAAGGGAACCGGCATTCTAGTCCGTGCGGGTGAGCACGGTTTCCCATTCCTTCCGTCGGAGAAGGTCGACCAGGTCGCCGTCTCGAGCAGATTCGAAGAGGCGGAAGCCTGGCACCCCGTGCTGTCGCAGTCCGCTGAGGCTCCCCGGCCCGCGGGCGGCGAGGTCCGCTTCGGCCACCCGGAATCCGTCGGAGCAGTGCTCGAGGAACCGCAGGCGCGCCAGCGCACCCGCTTCAGCAAAGATCTGGCAGCGTCCTGGACCAGCCCCGGTGCCGCGCGCAAGGCGGCCTCGTAATTGGTGAAGACTCGCCAAGCCCAATCGCTCTGCGCCGACGACCAGCATGTGCTCCACACCCGGCACGTCGAGCCCTACTTCTACCACGGTTGTGCCGCAGAGCAGGGCCGAAGCGCGACGCGAGAAGCGACGCACCGCGCGGGCGATCTCCGCGCCCTTCATGCGACCGTGCACCGTTTCCATCTCTAGACCCCGCCAGGGTCCCGCTCGCAGTTCCTCGACGCGTTCCAGCAAACCGCCTTCTCCTTGGATTCGCGGCGCGACGAAGAAGGCGCGCTCGCCCGCTTCGAGCATCGGTCGCAAGGCACGCGCCGCATCGAGCCACTGCGCCGAAACGTGGACCTCAGTGTGAATGGGAGCGCCAGATCCGGCGCGACCACGCAGCACCAAAGCATCGAGCCCGCCGTAGTGAGTCCAGGCAAGAGTGCGCGGGATGGGCGTCGCAGTCATGGTCAACACGTGCGGCGCATCGCCCTTCGCAAGCAGCGCGGCCTTCTGCCGCACTCCGAAACGATGCTGCTCGTCGAACACCACCAGCCGCAGCGCTCGAAAACGCACTTCCGGTCCCAGGAGTGCATGAGTGCCGATCGCGATCACGGCTTGCTCACCGCGCAGACGCGCGAGCGCATCACGCCGCAGCCCTGCGGGATCGTCTCCGAGCAAGCCGACGACCGGAAGCCGCGAACCCTGCAGATAGGCTCGGAAGCGCTCCAAATGCTGCCGGGCGAGGATCTCCGTGGGCGCGAGGAGAGCGATTTGTCCGCCATCGGCAGCCAGCGCCAAGGCAAGCGAGAACGCGACTGCGGTCTTCCCGCTGCCTACTTCGCCGTGCAACAAGCGCTGCAGACGCCTTCCTTGAGCCAAGTCCTCACGCAGCGCAGCGAGCACCTGCTCTTGCTCTTCGTTGAGCGCGAATGGCAACCGCGCCCGTATGCGTTCCCAAATTGCAGGATCCACGGTACGCGGAGTGTGGGCGGGAACGGCGACTCGGGCTTGGCGGTGCGCGCGCTCGAGCCGCAGGACTTCCTGAAGCGCAAGTCGACGCCGACCGCGCTCCAGATCAGCGGCATCCGCCGGCGCGTGGAGCGCGCGCAACGCCTCAGAGAGAGGCGGCAATCCGGCCGCTGCGAGCAAGGCTTGGGGAAGCGGCTCGGGCCACTGCGCCAGCGCAGGCAAGGCCGCACGCATCGCCTTGCGCAACACTTCGGGCGGCAAGCCTTCGACTTCGGCATAGAGTGGAAGCGGAGCACCCGCTTCCGCGCTGCTCGCGACCACGCGCGGAGAGGTCAGCACGATGCCGCGCTTGTGACTCAAGCGGCCTTCGAAACAGAGTGCGCGACCCGGTGGGAATTGTTTCTTGAGATAAGGCTGTCCGAAGTAGAGCGCCCGCAAAGGAAGATCCGGTGCCACGTCCGCCCGCAAGCGCAAGGTCAGGACCGCGCGCCGGCCATGAGGCGGCCAGAGCGAGGCCGCCACAACTTGAGCCACGATCCGTAGACGGGATCCCTGGGTGGGCGCCGCCCCATCCTCTGACCTCACCGCCTCAAGATCGGCGCGGCTCGCCGGACGCGCGGCTTCCTCATAGGCGCGGGGAAGCCAACTCAGGAACTGGCGAAGATCCCGGATCCCAAGGGCCTCAAGGCGCGCACAACGGCTCGGTCCGAGCCCGGGAAGGCAGCTCAAGGGGTCCCCCAGTTGGGGAGGCGCGTCCGGCGGCGGCACCGTAGCCTTCATGCGTTTATTTCCATGAGTAAAATGATTATTTTACGAGCGAATCATGGGCGCACTCGAGGCGAATCCGAAGATACGAAATATCTGAAGCCTCTGCCTTTTCTTGGTTACTCCAGGGGCGTCGAAATCTAACTTGGGCGTCGGGGACCATTCGGGGGGATGGAGCCGACACTTTCTCCACGCGAGAAAGAAGAGGCGTCATGATCCGGGGGGGTCGTGACGCTTCTTGTTTTTATCCCCAGCAAGTCCGGCTGCTAGGCTGCGCGCGATGGATTTTCGAGCGCGCTACGGCCCTTGGGCGCTCGTCACGGGAGCATCTTCTGGGCTGGGTGAAGAGTATGCGCGCCAACTCGCGCGCCGTGGGCTCAACCTGCTCCTGCTGGCCCGCCGCGCGGAACGTCTCGACCGATTGGCGGAAGAATTGAGGCGCGAGTTCCGCATCGACGCCAAGACCCTTCCTTGTGATTTGGCCGACCCTGTGGCGCTGCGATCGGCCATCGCGGCGGCGAGCGCACACGAAGTTGGCCTTCTCGTGAATAATGCGGGATTCGGCTGGAGCGGATCCATGCTGGAGCAAGACGAAGCATCGATCTCGCGCATGGTGCGCGTGAACTGCGAAGCACCGGTCCTGCTGGCGCGGGCCATGCTGCCGGCGATGGCACGGCGCGGCCGAGGCGGAATGCTGGTGGTGGCGAGCGTGGCAGGGCACCTCAGCACGCCGTGGATGAGCCTCTATGGAGGAACGAAAGCCTTTGATCTGCACTGGGGAGAAGGCGTTGCCGTGGAGATGCGCAGCCAGGGCGTGGACGTGCTCGTCAGCTCACCGGGCCACACGCGCACCGAGTTTCACGGCGCGGCCGGCGTGGATCAGTCGGCGACTGGCGGCTCCTCCTCCCCCGTTGACGTGGTGCGCACCGCGCTGGACGCGCTCGGCAAGCGCGAACACCGCAGCCATGGCGCACTGAACCGGATCCTGATCACTCTGCCGCGTCTCGTGACTCGGCGGCTGCTGGCGACCGCCGCCGGTTCCCTGCTCGGGCGGCGGCTGCGGCGTTCGCAGACGCAGCGTTCTCCATGAGCACGCTGCACTCCCCCGCCCGCCTCTCCGATCTCGCGCATGAGCACGAAGAAATTCGTGCGCGCCTTCTGATTTGCCTGGATGCGATCGCGCTCGGCGACGCAGCCTCGTCGCGTGGCGCACTTGCGCGCTGCACGGAGCTCCTGCTCGCGCACGCGGCGGCGGAGGACGAACATTTGATCCCGCTATTCGTCGCGCGCGGCTTGGAGACCTCCGGTTGCACGGCCGAGATCTTGGGAAACGATCATCGGAAACTCCGCAAGCTGCTCGCCGACTTGCGCGCGCTGGTTCCGGAGCCGGGCGAAGCGTTGCCTGCGCGGCAGCGCGTCGAACTCGTGCTCGGTGCGCGCGGTTTGCTCGAATTGCTCGCGCATCACGACCAACGGGAGCGCACCGCATTCTTCCCGGCGCTCGACGCTGCCCTCACACCGGAAGAGAGGAGCGCGCTCTACGCGCTCTGCGCTCGCAGCCAAGCCAAGGCCTGATCCCGGTCGGCGAGGCCGCCTTCGAGTTGCAACTCGTAGGCGCGGCGCAAGAGTTCGCCGATCTGCGGACCCGCCGACACACCTTCTGCGAGCACGTCTCGGCCTTGCAAGAAGGGTTTGGGTGCCGAATCCCGCACTCCCAGGGCTTCCGCGCGCTCCAGCAGCCAAACGCCCGGCGGCCAGGGATCGGGCTGTGGCAAATTTCGCCCGGAGGCATCCGCCCAGGACACGCGCACGAGTGCACGCAGATCCACGCGCGTGGCGAGCCGACGAATGGCAGAGTCCTTGACCTGCGCGCGCGCCAAATAGAGTTGCCCAGTACGCAGGTGATCGCGCACGAGCGCGGCCACAGCGTCCGCGAGCCCCGACTGCTCGGTCAAGCGGGCGAGCAAGTTGTGCGTCAGCGGCACGCCGGAATCATCATGCCCGAGACTGCGCCACCGCCCGCGTTCGAAATGAGTGGTATCGGCCTTGCCGAGGTCGTGACAGAGTACAGCCAACATTTCGAGCCAAGGATCGTCCATGGCGTCGCGCACTTGAACGGCGGCGTCGAGACAGAGTGCGGTGTGAGTCAGTACGTCTCCCTCGGGATGCCAAACGGGATCTTGCGGAGTCCCCCGCAAAGCCTCGAGTTCCGGAAGCAAGCGCAGGGCGCCGCAGGCCTCCAACACGGTCAAGCCGCGGCCGGGGAAATCGCCGTGCACCAGGATCTCGCGCCATTCGCGCTCGATCCGCTCGCGCGGGAGCTCACGCAGATCCAGCTCCCGGCACAACGCGGAAGTCGCCGGATGCACGGTCCAGCCGAAACGGGCGGCAAATCTTCCGGCGCGCAACACTCGCAACGGGTCCTCAGCAAATGCGGGCGAGACGTGCCGCAGCAGGCCACGGCGCAAGTCGGCGCGACCACCATAAGGATCAATCACCTCGCCGGTGAGTGGGTCCTCGAGCATGTCATTGACGGTGAAGTCGCGACGACGCGAGGCTTCCACTGGCCCGAGATGCGGATCTGCGCTCACGGAGAAGCCTTTGTGGCCGGGCCCGGTTTTGGACTCGCGACGCGGCAGCGAGACTTCGATTTCACCTTCGGGTGTGGCAACGTGCAGGACGGCGAATTGCTTCCCTACGAGATGCACGCGCCCCTGCACGGCGGAGATTTTTTCGACGACTGCGGCCTCGAGGCCGTGGATCTCGAGGTCAGCGTCGCGGCCCGGCCGGCCAAGCAGGCGATCGCGCACCAATCCGCCGACCAGAAACGCGCGGCCCCCCGCTTCGCGGGCATCGCGCGCGAGTGCCAGCACGCGGGGCCAGGTCTTCATGGCCAAAATCTCAATTCACGCCGGTGGGCTGGGAGAACATTGAGGGGCGCGACGGAGCCGGTTCACTGCGCGCGAGCGCTTCCGCTGCGATGGAGTGGGCCGCGCGGTCGGTGACTTCGGCGGCCGCACCGCGCATGGCGCCCGCGGCGATGCCCAGCAGCAAGCACAGCAAGCCGCTAATGCGCGTGTTCAGCAGGCTCATGTCGGTCATGCCGAAGGCCAACACCACCGTCAATGTGGCCAACGCTGGCACCGCAGCATGCGGCGCAAAGCTCAAGCCGCGCAAAAATCGCTTGACCGTGTCTGCGGCCCACACGAGGAATCCCAGCAAACCAATCACGCCAGCCGTGGCGAGCAAGTGCAAGGGAATGCTGTGCGCGGTCCGGTAGGGATGGCGCAGCCGCGGATATCCCTTCAAACGTGGATCACCCTTAAGCGCAGCGCTCGCTGAGGTGAAGGAACCTGGTCCTGCGCCGAGCACGGGATGCTCACGGAACAACATCCACGCATGAGCCCAGATCACCTGCCGCTGACTTTGAGGATCTTCGAGTCGAAACTCATTGTCGGACTTCAGCAGCCGAGCGCCGAGTTCGGAGTCCAAGGAAGCAGCGGCCGCGACCAAGAAGGGCAACAACAAAATCAGCAGCCTCCGCCAATCGCGCCAGCAGATCACAGCGATCAGCACTGCTGCAGCGCTGAGCGCCACCAGCGAGGCGCGCGTCGCGTTGAGCCGGATCGCGTCCAGGAAAAGTAGAGTGAGAACGAACCATCCCAAGGCAGCGAAGCGTTGCTTGGCCCGCAAGAAGAACCACGCAGCGCAGACCCAACCGAGAACCATGCAGAAGGCATACTCAAAGATGCCGACAGCTCCGCTGAAGCGTGACTCAGGTCCGCCAAACAGTCCCCACCCGGAGAGCGTGGCGCCGGCAGCGGCGATGCCCGCAGAGAGCAGAAAAGCGCTGACGACGAGGCGATGGCTGCGTGAATCGCGCACTGCGTCCGCGCCGAGAAACAGCAGCAGGAAGGGGTAAAAGGAGCGGTATTCCTCCCAGGAGGCTGCGAGGTCCGGCGCGGCTGCCGTCGCAGCACCCAGGCAGGCGGCAAAGACTGCGGTGCCCACCAGGAACGGCGGCCTCCAGCCGGGTCGGCGCCAAGGAGTGGCCGCAAACCAGGCCAGGACCATGAGACCGAGCGAGATCGAATAGGCCGCGGTGCTCCAGACCGGAGCCATCACCACCATCACGGCGGCGCCCAAGAGCAGCCGTTCACGAATCGGTGAGGGCGCAATCTGCGACGCGGTCACACTCAGCATTCTAGGAGGGGCGAGAGTGCGAGGCGCGGCGGAGGCGGCGTAACTTGGAGAAGCGCAGCCATTGATAGCGGGCGTCGAGCGTGGCCAATTTGAACCCGACTCGGCCGTCGCGAAAACCGGCCTGAAATAGCCACGCGCGCAAAAAAGCGTGCGGCGGGCGCAGCAACATCTGGGTCAAGGCCCAGCCACGCCCTGCGGCGTGCAGCCGCTCGGCGGCGATCGTCGTGTAACTGTCCATCTTCTGCAGATGGTGTGCGAGGTCGCGATAGGTGAAGTGCAGTAAGTCTCCGCGCAGCGCTCCGACGCGTCCTTCCACGAAAAATCTGTCATGCGGATCCACGCCGCCACAACGCGCTCCTACACGACGGAAAAGACGCAACTTGCGATCGGGATACCAGCCGCCGCCGCGGATCCAACGCCCGAGATGCCAGGTCAGCCGTGGCACGGAATAGCCTGCGCAGGGCGGTTCGCCGCGGGAGAAAAGCGCGAGGATTTCCGCGCGGAGTGCGGGAGAGACGCGTTCATCCGCATCCAAGGAAAGCACCCAATCCTGCGTTGCGTGCTCGAGAGCCGCGGATTTCTGGCGGACGTGCCCGTCAAAGGCTCTCACCTCGACGCGCGCCCCCAGGGAGCGCGCGAGCTCCACCGTGCGATCGCGCGAGCCACCGTCCAAAACCAGGCTCTCCGCGCAAAAATCCGCGCTGCGGAGACAGTCGGCGAGACGATCTTCCTCATCTTGGGCGATCACCACGAGGCTGATCGGAAGCCGCGGCGGATTCTGCACGCCCTCACAATCCCAATCTGCGGCTCCCGGTGCAAGCACGGCGGCTTGAGTCTCCGCCAGCCGCCGGGCAGACTGCACGGATGCGGTCGCGCTTGTCAATCCTCGCACCCGGCCCGCTTGCGGCCTGCCTCCTGCTCGTTCCGGCATGCGCCGTCCCCGGAGACGCAGCGTGGAGTGATCTTCATGCCTCGGCATTCGGCGCCGCCTACGTGGCGGGCTTTGAATCCAGCGGGAACGACATCACCGTGACTGATAGTTCAGGCGCAGGCTTGGATTTCAACGGCGACCTCAGGCTCGCGCGCGAGACGGAAGTCGCGACCTACGCAGGCTTGCGCTTGGGCTTCGCCCCCATTGAGTTCTCACTTTCTCAGTTTGGCTACGACGGGTCGAACAACGGCCAGATCACCAACGGAACCCGCTTCGCCGGGCAGCCCATGAGCGGTTCCCTGGACATCGGCAGCGAGTTGGATCTGGCGGTGACGAAACTGATGGTAGGCATAGACGTCATCAACACTCCAGCCGCGCGGCTTGCGCTGCTCGTGGGGTTGGACTACGTGGAGTTCAATCGCTTCGATCTCATCGCCCAAGAGACGAAAACCTCAGGCGGCGGCACGGTGACGAGCGGCGACGTGCAGACTCTGCTCGAAGATCAATCCGCGCCGGTGCCCATGGTTGGTCTGCGTGGTGACGCCTTGGTGCCCTTCCTCGGGCGCGTGGGAGCCGAAGTGAGCGGACTCAAAGCCAATTTCGAGGACGCCGACATCCTCTACCTGGATTTCGACGTGGCCGCCCACTGGGAGCCTTGGCACAACATCGAGTTCGTCCTCGGATATCGCGCCGTGGTGATGAACGTCGAAGGCGATGTTGACGCGACCCACCTCGACATCGATCTGGATGTGAACGGCCCCTACGTGGGGCTCTCCGTTTACTGGTAGACCGCCGGACCAAGCTCGCGCCCTACAATCCGATCCTTGAGCGAATCGCGCGCGTTCTGGAAGCGGCCTGGCCTAGCGCTCGCGCTGCTGCTCGTCGCGGATGCCGCGCTGATGGTCTTCGGCGTCGCGCGCTCCTGGCCGCTGAATCCTTTCGTCACCCTCCTCCAAGGGGATGCACTGGAGTATTGGGAGTGGGCCGAGCGCATCAGTCACGGAGCTTGGGTGGGCGATACTCCGTTCCTCTCCGCTCCGCTCTATCCCTACCTGCTCGGCCTCATCCGCGCGCTTGGATGTGCCTTGCCCGCTGCATTCCTGCTTCATGGAGTGATGCGCGCCGCCACCGCAGCGTTGCTTTACCGCTTCGCCACGCGCGCTTGTGGTCGACCCGCCTACGGCCTCATCACTGCGGCACTTTTTCTGCTGCTCTTGGAGCCGGCCTTCTTCGTCGCGCGCATCGTGCCGGCGAGTCTCCAACTCCTGCTGGTCGCCGGGCTATTGGAGGCAGCGCGTTGCGCGGATCAACGCCGCACCCATACGCGGCTGATCGGCGTCGGCGCGCTCATCGGGCTGAACGTGCTCGCCAATCCGCCGATGCTGCTGTTCCTGCCCCTGTTGCCGCTCTGGCTGGGTTGGCGCACAAGCGCGGGTTGGAAGGCTGCGGGGGTCACTGCCTGCGCGGCGCTGCTCACCATCGCGCCTGCAACTCTTCACAACGCGCTGGCGACGCGCTCGACCGCGGCCGGAGCCGAGTTCATTCTGGTCAGCGCGCAATCGGGTGTGACCTACGCGCACGGTCACGGGCCGGGCGCCATCGGCGTGTACCGCGGGATCCCCGGAGTATCCCAGGACCGAAGACGCCAGAACCAAGAGGCCTACGCGCTCGCGGCCGCGGCCACCGGAGAAGCCGGGTGGAAGGCGACGGATCGCTACTTTCTGCGACAAGGTTGGGATTGGGTGCGCAAGAACCCGGGGGATGCACTCTTGCTCCACTTGCGTAAGGCGGGCTTTCTGCTCTTCGGTGAAAACTACGGCGATCTCTACGTTCCCACACTCGAGATGCGCGATCTGGCGCTGCCAAGAGCAGTGCCCTGGCCGCTCGGCTTCCTCCAAACCGGCTGGCTGTTGCCGGCAGCTTTCGCAGGCGCCTGGTGGTCTTGGCGGCGCCGCGGCCGCAGTCTCGTGCCGGTGCTCGGCGCTCTGCTGATTCCTTGCGCAGTCGTGCTGATTTTCTGGTATTCACCCAGGTATCGGCTGCCGCTCATCGTTCCGGTTTGTCTGCTCGCGCCTGTGGGCGTGCATGCGGCGATCACGCTGCGCAACCTCGGCCTGCGCATCGCGGCTCTTGGCTTGCTCACGCTGCTGCCCGTAGCCGGACGCCTTTGGATGCAGGAATCCGGTCTGGACGACGCTGGACGCTTCCAACCCGAGTACGAGTTTCAATTCGGCTTTCATCTCCTGAGCGAAGGCCGTGCCGCGGAAGCAATTCCCCGGCTGGAGCGCGCTGCAGCCGCCGGCGACGATCTCGCCCTCGCACACGAAAGCCTGGGGCGTGCGCACGTGGGCCAGGCTGCTGCGCTCGCTAAGGCCGGCGACCGCGTCGCCGCAGAGGCCGCCTATCGCTCCGCGGTGCTCGAC
>CAZCXL010000046.1:0-12355 GCA_964502625.1 uncultured Planctomycetales bacterium
GGGTTCACGAAAAGTCCGGCCAAGGGCTCCGTCCTGGCACGCAGCGCGTGCCGCGCCACGGCGGACACACGCTGCGCGCTGCCTGGGACGACTGCGCGCGACGCGCCGGATACGTGCGCGCGGACAAGTGGTGCTCGCGCGCGCGCACGATCTATCCGACGGCGATGCCTGACGGCCACAATCCGGCCGTCAGTGTGAATCATTTCTTCGTGCCGGCACGGCTTGCCGCACGGCTCGGCCTTACACGATGACTCGCGCGCCGTTGGACAGCACCCCGGCGGCGACGTCGAGCGCCTGAGTCCAGATCGTCAGTCCGGGGGGGGTGGTGCCCGGTACTGTCAACGTAAGTCGCGCACTGCCGGTGGCCCCTGCGCTGACGGTGGGCAGCCGCAGGATGGGCGGCGTGAGCAAGGCAGTGCCGAAACCCGTGCTCATCGGGCCGGCGCCATGCGTCGAGTAGCCGACGATCACGCTTCCGTTGGGCGTGGCGTCGTCCACGGTGATCGTGACCGTATTGCCCGGCGAAGGATCGGTGATGGTGAGGACCGGGCGCCCCGACGTGAGCACGGTGACCGATCCGGCCATGCCAAATCCGGAGTGGAGCTCGCAGTGATATTCGTAACGATTGCTCGAAATCGGAGACGCGTTCAAGAAGGCATCATCGAAAAGTAGTGAGTACGTCATTGGCGGAGCCACCGGCGCGCCGGAGCGGAAGTAGCCGTCGGCCGAATTGACGTTGTGGATTCCGGAGACCCAGTTCCACTGCACGGTGTCGCCGCGCTGGATGACCAAGTTTTTCGGAGAGAACGTAAAAGTTCCGCCCGGTGCGACGCTCACCTGGTGCGTGGTCTGGGCGAAGGACGGAGCGCTCGCTCCCAGCAGGATCAGGAGTGGGAGGAAATGCTTCATGTTGATCAGCGTCCGCGACGCAGCTTCCAAAGTAGCACACTCCACGCGGGCATGGCTAGACTTCTGCACGCATGGAGGAACTGTGGCTGACGCTCGCGATCGGGATCGCCGCAGTGCTGTACTCCTCCGTAGGACACGGCGGCGGATCTGGATATTTGGCGGCCATGGCCCTTGCCGGAGTTGCCGCAGCCGAAATGAAGCCCGCGGCACTTGCGCTCAACGTGCTCGTCGCCTCGCTCGCGACCTGGCGCTTCGCGAGCGCCGGAGCATTCTCTTGGCGACTCTGCTGGCCCTTCATGCTCGGCAGTGCGCCTGCCGCCTATCTGGGAGGACGGTTCACACTACCTGAGGAGATTTATCGGCCCGTGGTCGGCGCCATCCTGCTCTTTGCTGCGTGGCGGCTCTACGTCGGTGCCGCGCGCGCGAGCACTCGCGAAGCAATCGTCCGACCGCCGCCGCTTGCGCTCGCTCTGCCCACGGGTGCGGGACTCGGTCTGCTTGCTGGACTGACCGGCGTGGGCGGTGGCATTTTCCTTTCCCCACTTCTGCTACTGATGGAGTGGGGGACGGCGCGTGCCGTTGCGGGCGTGTCCGCGGCCTTCATCCTCGCGAACTCCATCACCGGCCTCGCCGGTCACTTGGCGCGCGGATCGTCCCTTCCCACCGAACTGCCGCAGTGGCTGCTCGCAGCTGGCATCGGCGGATGGATCGGAAGCAGCTTGGGGGCGCGGCGCCTTGCCCCACCCGCATTGCGTCGGTTGCTGGCTGTGGTGCTGGTGGTGGCCGGCGTAAAGATGCTCGCGAGTTGATGTCGAGTCGGGCGATGCGGTCGGATCGCTATGATTTCTTCGTGGAGATGCCCCGCCCTGCCTCAGAACATCAGCGTTTAAACGCTCTCGCTGGCAGGTGGACAGGGGTGGAGACCATGCACCCCTCACCCTGGGATCCGCAAGGCGGTCAAGCCGAAGGAGTGATTGAGAATCGTTCGGCGCTGGATGGCTTCGCTCTCGTTCAAACTTATGAGCAGCGCCGCGGTGGTCAGACGAGCTTTTGCGGACACTGCGTTATGACCTGGGACGCGCAAGCCGCCTGCTACTTCATGCATTGGTGGGACTCGATGGGTTCTCCCGTGAACGTCTTCTCGGGTGCGTTTGAGGGTGACCGCCTCGTATTGAATTGCAAGAATCCGATGGGTCTCAGCCGCTCGACCTTCGATCTCGCACAAGTGGCCAAGGGCCGCTACTCCTTCCTGATGGAGGTTTCTCCTGACGGCAAGCAGTGGTTCCCCTTCATGCAGGGTGACTACCGGCGTGTCTGAGCATCCGGTCTTACTGCTCTCCGCAGGCATTCTGGCGGGTCCGGTGTTCGGGGTTCTCGATCCGGACGCGCTCTTCGGGGATTTGTTGTTCCCTTTCGTGTCGCTTTCGGTTGCAGTGATTCTATTCGAGGGCAGTCTCACTCTGCGCTGGAGTCGGCTCCGCGGATTGGGCGGCGCGGTGCGCCGCATGGTTGGTGTGGGCTGTTCGTCACGTGGGGAATTGCCGCGTGGACGCAAGGCCGCCCGGAATCGGAGAGCGGGATGTTCGACCTCGCGTGGGCCTTCGCCGCTCCTGGCGTCCTCTGGATGCTGCTGGCGTTGGTTGTTCCACACGGCACTTCCTTCTTCGTCCACTATCTCCTTGGTGGGGAGCGCGCGCGAACCACGCTTCAGGCCGAGATGGTGCGTCCCTACGTGCGCGTGTTCGTGATGCACCTCACCGTGATCCTCGGTGGAGCGGCGCTCATCTTCAGCGGCGCTCCGGCCTTGGCTCTGGTGGGCTTGGTGTTGATCAAAGCCACGCTGGATCTCGCTTCGCACTTGCGCGCGCATTTCCGCTTGCTACCTTCCGAATGATGCCCTTGGCTTGGGTCTGGCTGGGTCTTGGTCTGCTGGTGCTGACCGTGGGTGCCGACGTGCTCGTGCGGGGCGCCAGTCATCTCGCGGCGCGCTTCGGAGTCGCGCCGCTCGTGGTTGGACTGACCGTCGTCGCCTTCGGCACTTCTGCGCCGGAACTCGCGGTGAGCGCCTATTCCTCCTTCCACGGCCAGAGCGAGATCGCGCTCGGGAACGTGGTCGGCTCCAACATCTTCAACGTCTTGTTCATTCTCGGGCTCTCCGCAGTGATCGCGCCGCTTGCCGTGGCGGCGCAGATCGTGCGTCTCGAGGTTCCATTGATGATCGGCATCTCACTCTTGCTCTGGGTGATGGCGCTCGATGGAACGATCGCGCTGTGGGAGTCGGGAGTGTTGTTCTTGGGAATCATTGGATACGTAGTTCTGCAAGTGCAGCTCGCGCGCCGCGAGCGCAGCGCTGAGGTGCGGGCAGAGTTCTCAGAGGAATACGCTGCTGCGGCCTTCCCCAAGCACCGTTGGACTCTGGATCTCGGGCAGATTCTCGTGGGGCTAGTGCTGCTCGTGCTCGGGTCGCGGTGGTTGGTGCAGGCTGCAGTTGGAATCGCCTCGTCCTTCGGAGTGAGTCAAACCGTGATTGGTCTCACGATCGTCGCGGCCGGCACCTCGCTGCCCGAGGCCGCCACTTCCGTGGTCGCCAGCCTCCGCGGCCAGCGCGACATCGCGGTGGGCAACGTAATCGGCAGCAACATTTTCAATTTGCTGTGCGTGCTCGGCGCCTCTGGCCTCATGCGTCCCACGGGGCTTGAGGTCTCGTCCACCCTGCTGGTGCAGGACATTCCCGTGATGGCGGCGGTCGCCGTGGCTTGTCTGCCGCTGTTTCTTGATCAACGCATTACGCGCGGACGCGGCGTCTTGTTCCTGCTCGCTTACGCGGCCTACGCCGTTCATCTCGTGTTGTCGGCCACGGGCGCCGCAGCCTTGCCTGCCTTTCGCCAAACCATGCTGGCTTACGTGCTGCCGCTCACCGTGCTCACGGTGTTCAGCATTGCCGTGCAGGCCTCACGGCGCGCGCGGAGTTAAAGGCCCGCGCCTAAAGGCCGAGCGCGCTGCGCAAGGCGGCTTCATTCCAGCCGACGCTGCGCCACAAGATCTTGCCGTCCGGACCGATCAAGTAGTTGGTCGGATAGATCTCCACTTTGAAGGCGTCGCTGACCTCGGACTGCGACTGGCGGACCGCGCGCATGGTGAAGGATTTCTCCTTCCAGTACTGCTCAATCACCGACTTCTCGTCGCCGATGTTCACGCACAAGAAGACCACGTCGCTGCGTTTCGCGGAGACCTCTGACCAGAGGCTTTGGAGGTGCGGATGCTCCTCCTGGCAACCGCCTCAGTGATAGAACCAAAAGTTGAGGAGCACCGTCTTGCCTTTGAGTGAGGCCAGTGCGACCTGTGCGTCGTCCATGGCAGTGAAACTCACTTCAGGAGCCGTCGCGCCCACCGAGAGCAGACCGGCCTCAAAGTCCGGGGCCTCCTGTTCCGAAGTCTCGATCACTTCGAAACCTTCAGGGAGAACGGTCAGGAATTCCTTCACATCTACTTGCTTGAGCAATTCCAGTTTTTCGAAACTGTAGATCAGCATCGCCGTGCCTCCGAGCGGAAGACGGAAGGATTGCAGTGCGCCTTGCGCGTCGAGCCAAGCGCTTGCCGTGGCTTCTTCACCAAAAATGTCGGCGCCGGTGAGAGCCAGTCCGATCCAGTCCGTGTGGTCTTCACGCGCGGGGAGAAAGACCACCGTGTCTGCGGGAACTTCTTCCCCGGCCCAGCCCTTACCCAAGAAGGGGAGGAAGAACATGGCGGAGCATGCGGACCAGGAGGTGCCATCGGAAACCGCCGTGCGGTCCGAGTCATCGAGGCGGTACACGCCTTTCGCTGTGCCCAGGAAACGAATCTTCAGCGGCTCATCGCCATCGGGGCCCGCGGAGGCGCCGTCGATCAAGATGCGACCGGCGCCAGGTTGTGCAAGTGCGGCGTCAATCTTCATGGTGAAGGTCGCGGCCTCGGTGTCGTCCGCGGCCGGATCCTCGAGCACGGCGCTCAGTTGGATGCGGATGCCCTGGGCGTCATTGAAGCGTTTCTGCAGAGCATTCCACGCGACTCGAGCCGGATCCGGCGGCAGGGCAGGCGTCGGCTCTTGAAGAGCGGGCGCCGCGAGCAGGGTGAGGAGGAACAGCATGGGAATGCCGCTCATCCTATCCTTCCGTGCGCGTAGTCTGGCCACGATGAAACTGAGACTTGCGCCACTCCTGCTCGGCACCGTGCTCCTCGTGGGGGCTGCTCCTTCTCAAGAACCCTCGAAGGAGCCGACTTGGGAGCAAGCCGTGGCGGCGCTCTACGCCGTAATTTCGGGCCCGGTAGACCAGGAACGAGATTGGGAGGCTTTCGTGGCGATGTTCGCGGCCAGCGGCAATCTCATGGTCTCCATTCCCACTCCCGAGGGCTCCTCCCGGCTGCTGGTGCTCACGCCGGAGGAATACGTGGAGCGCAGCGGTGCCATGGTCACGAGCATGGGCTTCACCGAAAAGGAGATCGGACGGCGTGCTGAGCGCTTCGGCAATGTCGTGCAGGTCTTCAGCAGCTACGAAGGCAAGGCCGCGGCTTCGCCTGAGCGGGAACCCATGCGGGGCGTGAACTCGATCCAACTCGTGCGCACCGCCGAAGGTTGGAAGATCGCCAATCTGCTCTACGAGCAGGCGAGCGCGTTGAATCCGCTGCCGGAAGCTCTGCTCACCGTGCGCTGATCCTCGCGGACCTACTCGGGCTCTTCGTCGCGGCGTAGGCCGAGTTCTTGGCGCACGTCCACCGGTCCGCGATAGAGGCAGCCCACGGCTTCGTCCAGGCGCGCGGTGAGCGGGGAGTCGCTCAACTCCGCCACTTTGCGCAAGTGGCGCAGATACTGCACCGTCATCCGCGCCGTGCGCACGAAGTCGCCGGGCGCGGCGTTGGTGAATCGCTCGAGCTCTTCGAAGGGACGCCCCAAGGCGTACTCGTAGATCGCCGGAGTCATCGCTTCATCCAGAGGTTTGAGACTGGCGGCAAGACCTGCGTCGACCTCGGCATCGCGCGCGCGCTCGATCACTTCCGTGGCGCGGCGCAGAAGCCCGCGCATCGGGCGCAGCGCATTGCGCCAGAACTCGTCGCCACGGCGGCCTTCGTGCAAGACGGCGGCGACCAAACCGCAGAGCGAGGCCGGATCGGCATCTTCGAAGACGCCTTCGAAGAGCAGTTCCGTGAGGTGGATTTCGTGACCGTGCAAGTGCAGGCAGGTGCGGCCTCGCGGCAGCACATCGCGCTCACCTTCCACGTAGCCCATGGCGCGCAGGAAGGCGTAGCGCTTGTCGAGCAGAGCGCGCGTGGTGCGTCGATTGTGTTCTTCGCGTTGCTTGCTGTGGTCTCGCGCTTGCCAAGCGGCGAAGGAACGGTCCCAAAGGTCGGCGGCGGCCTCCGCGCCGGCAATCCCGTGCAGGTGCACCAGAGTTCCGTAGCCGAGGTCGAAGCGTGACAGGATCGGTTCCACCGCGCCGCTCAAGATCCGGTGGATCGGCGCGTCCACGACGTCGTCGTACTCGAGCACGGCGTAGACCAAGCCGACCTCGTCCATGCCCTGACGTCCGGCCCGGCCAGCCATCTGCATGAAGTCCCGCGTGCGCAGCCAGTCGAAGTCCACACCGTCGAATTTTGCGATCGAGTCGAAAACGACGGTGCGCGCGGGCATGTTGATGCCCAGCGCGAAGGTCTCCGTGGTGAACAGGAGTTTGAGCAGGCCCGCAGTGAACAGGCGCTCCACCAACTCCTTGTTCAAGGGAAGCATTCCCGCGTGGTGTGCGCCGACGCCGCGCATCGTCATCTTCTTGAGATCGGCGAGCGGTCCGCGCCGCGGATCGAAGCCGAACTCGGCCTGCGCTGTCGCCCAGAGCGCCTCCGCGCGTTCCCGCTCTTCCTCGCTCAGCAGTTGCGCGCCGCGCGCGGCCTTGCGCGCCTTGGATTCGCAGAGCCGCCGCGAGAAGCAGAAACACAGAATCGGCAATTCGCCGCGCTCGATGATGTCGCGGAACAGCGGTCCGTCGTCACGCAGCCGGTATTCGCGGTTGCGTTTGTTCTCCAAGAATCGCTCGCGTACCGGCTTGAGCCGGGCGGGCGGGAAGATCCCGGCCTGCGGGTGATACAGGAAGTTCTTCAGCGGCACCGGCCGCTTGGTTTCTTCGATGACCTCCACCGGCTTGCCGCGCGCGCGCTCCAGCCACGCGGCGAACTGACCGAGGTTGGCGATCGTGGCGCTCAAGGCCACGATCACGATGCCGGCAGGGAGGAAGAGCAGGGTCTCTTCCCATACGGAACCGCGCTCGGGGTCGTCGAGGTAGTGCACCTCGTCGAACACCACCGCGCCGACGTCTTGCAGGCGCGAAGGATCTTCGACCAGCGTGTTGCGCAGGATTTCGGTCGTCATCACCAGCACGCGCGCCTCCGGGCGCACCGTGACGTCGCCCGTCATCAGTCCGGCGTCGGCCAGCACGGCGTCGGCGCGGAAGTCCCGGAACTTTTGGTTGGAGAGCGCCTTGACGGGGGCGGTGTAGATGGCGCGCCGGCCCCGCGCGAGCGCGGCGTGGATCGCATACTCGGCCACTAAGGTTTTGCCTGCGCCAGTGGGGGCGGCGACGAGCACGTCACGACCCGCGTCGAGCGCTCCCGCGGCCCGGCGTTGGAAGGGCGCCAGATCAAAGCCCTTGAAGCGGGCAGGGCCAACGTTCTGCATGATCGACACGCCCGTGCTGGAAGCCCAGGCACCTCCCACGGTAGAAGAGGGCTGTGCTTGCCGCAACCAAGGCCCGTCGCCGCCTCACCACGGCCATTTGCGTCGTGAGCGCGCTGCTGTGCGCCTGCTCACCGCCGAGTGCCACTGGAGCGCCGCGCGCGCTTTCCCGACTCCGCCACGAGCAAGTACCCGAGCGATTGCCGGCTGCCTGGGCTGCGATGATCACACAAGCCGCTGCCGGCCTGCCTGCGCGCGCGCTGAATGATCCCGATGCCGTGTCGCGCGGCCGCGATTGTTTGCTCCGCGTGTCGTGGGTGGACCCGGAGAGCGTGCGCGTCGCACCGGATCTTCCGCACGGCATCCGCGCGACCTATCGTCCGCGCACGCCGCGTCTCGTCGTGACACGAGGCGGGGAAGCAATCGCGCTCCTTGCCTCCGATGGCATGGTGCTCCCGCCGGGTTTCGATGAAACCCTCCTTGCGCGCTTCCTCGCCGTTCCGCTGGAGAGTGGCGCGATCCTGCCGGAACCGGGAATGCGCGTCTCCGATTCCTTGCATCAAGAGGCGCTCGCCGCCGTCGAGGAAGCGCTCTGGGTTCGAGACACGCTGAAGGTGCCCATCGTGCGCATCGCGCGGCGCTTTGATTTCCCTCGCAGCGCGAGCGGAGTGCCGCCGGCGCTGTCTTTCGTGTGCGAGGACGGGCGTGAGATCTGCTGGGGCTGGTCCGTCGCCAGTGAGCGGCGGGTGGACGCGCCGGACGAGGTTCGAATTTCCTTGGAGCGCAAGGCCGATCGATTACGCAAGATCGTGAAGGCGCATCCCCAGCTCGATGGCCTGTCCCGCGTGATCGTGGACCGGGCGCAGGTCAGTTTGCGCGACCTGGACGGGGCCTGGGTCGAACCGCCGCCGGGCCTCTAGGGCCAGGGAGAGGGGGGCCAGCCCGCAGCAGGATGCTCCGCCCTTGCCGGAGCCGCAGGTGGGGCCTAGAATGCTCGGCCCTTTCCGCGCCGGGGCCTTGCTTCTGTCGATGCGTCCTACCACCTCCCACCTGAAGTCGGGCCAATTCGCCCGCGAATGGCACCTCATTGATGCCGAAGGCCAAGTGGTTGGCCGTCTGGCCGTGCAGATCGCCATGGCTCTCATGGGCAAGCACAAGCCCACCTATTCGCCTCACGTGGACTGCGGAGACTGTCTCGTGGTCGTGAATGCGGAGAAGGTCGTCCTGACCGGCTCCAAGGCCACGCAGAAGGAATACAACCACTTCACTGGCTACGCCGGCGGTCACCGCACCACCACCTACGCCGAGATGCTCGAAAAGCATCCCGAGCGCGTGCTGGAGAAGGCGGTCGAGCGCATGCTTCCGAAGAACCGTCTTCGCCCGGACCGCATGGCCAGGCTCAACATCTACGCTGGCGGCCAACACCCGCACAGCGCTCAGCAGCCCAAACCCTTGGCGAAGGCCTGATCGAGTTCAACATGAGCGACGAGAAGAATCGCGAGTTTGAGGAAGTCGAGATCGGCTCCGTCCAAGTGGCGGAACCTGAAACTCCGGCCGAACCCCTCATTGATCCCACGGGTCGCCAAGTCGAGCCGAACTCCGGTGGTTGCCACTGGGGCACCGGTCGCCGCAAAAATGCGGTGGCGCGCGTGCGGATCCGTTTGGGCACCGGCGAGTTCCACATCAACGGCAAGGCGCTGAAAGAGTTCTTTCCGCGAGGCACGGACCAAGAGGCATGCCTCTCTCCGCTGCGCACGCTGAAGGTGCGCAAGAAGATCGACGTGGTCGTCAACGCCCACGGCGGCGGCATTACGGGGCAAAGCGGGGCAGTGCGCCTCGGCCTCGGCCGCGCGCTCCTGCTGCTGTATCCCGACGCGACCAGCGTGCTCCGCACCGACGGCCATCTTTCGCGCGACCCGCGCATGGTGGAACGCAAGCACTACGGCTACCGCAAAGCCCGCCGCGGTCAGCAGTGGGGCAAGCGCTAGACGCAGAACGACTGCATCGCAACCTCGATCGCGGCGCCTTGCGGCGCCGCGATCCGTTTGTGGAGCTCGCAACGCTAGGATTGAACTTGCATGGCTGGCCATTCTCACTGGGCAAACATTCAGCGCTCGAAGTCCAAAGTGGACAAGCGGCGCGGAATCGTGTTCAGTAAATGGGCCAAACTGATCATGTCCGCAGCGCGCACGGGCGGCGGTGATCCGGACGCCAATCTGAAGTTGCGCTACGCCGTGGACCGCGCGCGCGCGGACAACATGCCGCGGGATTCGATCGAGCGCGCCATCAAGAAAGGTGCGGGCGAATTGGAGGGAGCGGCGCCGGAAGAAGTGCTGTACGAGGCCTACGCCGCGGGCGGAGTTGCGCTGGTGATCGAAGCGATCACCGACAACCGCAACCGCACCGCGCCCAATCTGCGCGCCATCTTGTCGAAGCGCGGCGGCTCGCTCGCGAACGCGGGCGCGGTCAGTTACATGTTCAAGAAGAAGGCGGTATTCGCGATTACGCGCCTCGGAGTCGACGAGGACGAGGTCATGGAACTCGCCTTGGAGCAAGGCGCGGATGACGTGGATTCCTCCGAGAGCGAAATCTACGGAATCGAGGCCGATCCCGGTCTCTACCACGCGCTCAAGGCTTCGCTGGAAGGCCGCGGCTGGGAGTTGCTGGAGGCGGAACTGCGCTGGATCCCAGACAACTTGACGCCCGTCGCCGCAGCGGACGTGGATGCCCTCCAAGGGCTGTTGGACGCGCTCGAGGAAGACGAGGACGTTCAGTCCGTCCACCACAGCGGAGATCTCCAGGACGCTTGACGGCGCGGGGTTCTCCGCGTCACGCTGCTCTCATGCCCGCCCGTCCGCTCACCGTCCTCTCGGCAGATCCCCAAGTGGTTGCCGCCTGCCGCGACGCCGCGCGCCGTGCAGGCGACGCCGTGGGCGCGATCGAGGTCTGCGCCACGCTCGCGCAACTCGAGGCGGCTGGCCGTGGCAGCGGTCTGTTGGTGGCAGACCCGCGCGCGATCGCGCCGGCGAACGCGCACGAATGGGCGCTTGGCTATCTGCGCCGGAATCACGTGCTGATGATTCTGCTCACCAGTTCCGCCGAGTTGCGGGACGCAGACGGCTTGGCTCGCTTTGTGGGTGCGCAGGCTGCCATGCCGCTTCCGCCCGATCCCGTGGCTCTCGCCGACCGGCTGCGCGCGCCCTTTGGCGGTGGTGCTCCGCAGCAAGGAATCAGCCGCGGAACGGAATCCGTGGAGTTGGCGCCGGCCGTGCTGCAAGCGCTGCGCGGAGCCGGCGACGCCGGCGCGCGCGCGCGTTTTCTGGAAGCAGTCGCAGATCCAGAAACCGGACTGCACAGCGCAGAATATTGGGAGCATCGCTTGGAGGAAGAATTCAAGCGCTGCAATCGCTTCCGCTATCCGCTCGGACTCGCCGGATTCACGCTCGAAGGCGAGGTGGACGACGGCACCCTCCTGGACGTGGCCGGCGTCGTGTTGCTGGACACTCGGGACGTAGACGTCGCCTGTCGCATGGGACGCGGCAGTTTCGTGGCCTTGCTCCCGCATACCGGTCCGGAAGGAACTCGGCTCTTCGCGGAACGCGTGCGCCAGCGGATTGCGAGCCGGCATCTGCATGATTTGCTCGGCGAGGAGTTGGACGTGACCGTGCGGACGGCGGGCTGTCCGGACTCTTCCGTCAGCACTCCGGCGCATTTCCTGGCTCGGGTGCTTGCGCCCGACGCCGGCGTCATGGCCTAAGAGAGCGTCGAAATCAAACATTCGTTCCATTGAAGGAAGGAATGGGAAAGACTGCTTGCGGGAACGCTGCCCCATCCGTAGCGTGAGGAATGATGAAATACACCCTCGCTACGATTTTCTCCACGGCGGTTCTCGCCGGTGGGGCGCTTGCGCAAGGCAACGTGGGATCAGCCGCGCCGGAAATCGAGGCGCGCGATTGGTTTAACGCACCGTCTGCGACCAGCCTGGCCGAACTCCGCGGGAACGTGGTCCTGCTGGTGTTCTGGGCCCCTTGGTGAGGCCCTTGTAAGTCGGAGATCCCGGAACTCGTGAAGTTGTGGGACGAATACAAAGGCAAGAATTTCATGATGCTGGCGCTGGCGCAGGAGTCTGCCTCGGAAGTCGGCAAGATCGTGGACGAGTTCAAGCCGAACTATCCGATCGGGGCAGGCTCGCAGTACGAGAAAGCCTACGGCATCACCGGTTTCCCGACCGCGGTGCTGTTGAACCACGAAGGCGAGGTCATCTGGCGGGATCACTTCCTGAGTTCGGAAGCCCGTGAACTCCTGGATGCCGCCCTCGTGGAAGCCGAACGCTTCAGCGCGGAATGGAATCCGGGCGAGCGCGCCCCCGAGCTCTCCCGCGCCGTGGAATCCGCGCGCAGCGGTGCCATGGGCAAAGCCTGGAAAGACTGCCAAGCCTTGCGCGCAAAGGCCGTAGAAAATCCTTCCCTACTTTCGGCGATCGAGGGTTTCGAGAAGGACTTCCTGGCCCGCGCCGCGTTCCGCACCGCCCGCAAGGACGAGATGCTGGGCACGGGGCGCTACTTCGAGGCTTCGAACTTCCTCGAACGCGAAATGAAAGTCTTCCAAGGCTCTCCGCCGGCCGAAGAGTGGAAGGCGGCTATGACCGCATGGAAGAGCGACAAGACGGCGAAAGCCAACCTCGACCTGGACAAGAAGCGGGTTGCCGCCGTCGAGAAGTCGGTGGTGGATCGCGACAAAGCGTTG
>CAZCXL010000047.1:0-12328 GCA_964502625.1 uncultured Planctomycetales bacterium
TCAGGTCTTCGAAGGCTTCGCGGGTGCGCGCCGCCACGCAAACGCCGCTGGTTTCGCGATCAAGACGGTGCACGATTCCCGGCCGGTCGGCGCCTTGCAGGATCGGCAAACCCGGGCCGTAGCGCGCCACCAGCCAGTGCGCGACGCTCGGACGCGGGTCGCCAGGAGAGTTGCCGTGCATCGGCAGCCCGGAGGGCTTCTCCAACACCACGAGATGCTCGTCCTCACGGAGCACGGTCGGCTCCAAGCCGCTCTCGAAGGTAGGGACCTGCGGCGCGGGCGGATCCAGTTCCAGAGCCCAACCGGTTTCGGCCGCGAGGCCGGGACGGCGCTCGACTTCGCCCTCCACGCGCAAACATCCCTCGCGAATCCAGGCCTGCAGACGGGAGCGGGACACCTCCGGACGCAGAAGTTCCAGGGCGACAACGTCAAGACGTTCACCGCGGAGTCGGGACGGCACGGATGCACGCAAGAGACGGGAGGAGTTCAAGGGCAACGAAGGGCGAAACCGCCGGGTTCCTGGAGTCTAGGTTAGACTGTCCGCCTACTTCGCGTTCCCTCCTCGCAGAAATGAAACGGAAAGCCCCGGCTGGAACCCTGGTCCTCGCCTTTGCCCTCGCCTGCACCGCCGCGGCGCTCGCGCCCGCGCAGGATCCCGGAAGCCCTCGCAGCTTCCCGGGCCTGATTCGGATCCCGGCCGGCAACGTGGTCGTCGGAGTCACGGAGAAGCAGGCCGAGTCCCGCATCGTGGCCGCGCGCAGCCCGGCCGATCGCTGGGTCTTGGGAGGAGAAGTCGGCAAGCACGTCGAATCTCTCAGCGAGTACTGGATCTCTCCGACTCACGTCACCAACGAGATGTACCTGGAGTACGTCAAGGCGTCGAGCGCTCGCCCGCCCGCAACCTGGCTGTTGCTCACCAAAGAGGAACGCGATCGCCTGATCACCGAAGGCCAGAGCCGCGACAAGACCTTCGTGTGGGACGAGGACACTCAAGGAGTCTGGTGGGACAAGCACTGGCAGGACGAAGGCGTGCGTTGGGAAATGCCCGCCACCGAGGCCCTCGAGCCCGTCGTGTTCGTCACTTGGAAGGACGCGATGAATTACTGCACCTGGGCTGGCCTGCGCTTGCCCTCGGAGCAAGAGCTGATCCGCGCCGGACGCGGAGACGCGGAATACGACTATCCCTTCGGCGCCGAGTTCAACCGCGAAGCGGTCGCGCATAACGCCACCAGCCCCTCGGGCCTCGCCTTCAAGCGGCTTCCGGTCGCCATGCTGCCGAAGAACGTTTCCTCCTTCGGAGTGCGTGACCTGATCGGCAACGTGTGGTCCTGGACCACGTCGCCCTACAAGGCCTATGAAGGATTCCCCGCCAATGGCCTCAAGGTCAAGGTCAAGGAGCCCGGCGAGAAGAAGGAAACCGAAGTCCGCGTCATCCCGAACTGGGACGGTTCGCGCAAAGTGATCAAGGGTGGCGCCAATAAAGACGGCAACGATTTCTGCCGCCTCGACGTGCGCGTCGGTCTGGATCCTGAGGCAGCGGCCTCGCTCGTGGGATTCCGCGTGGCCGCCAGCGGCGTGCCCGGCCGCGACGCAGCCATGATGCGCGCCCGTTCCGCTCGCTCGAGTGTGCTCGGCCACTCGCCGGAACGGGATCTGGACGGCCAAGTCGTGCTCGGCCTGGAGCACCGCGTGTGGCCAGACATGGCCGAGATCGCAAGCCGCCGCGCGGCGCCGGTGAAGCCCGGCTTCAAGCAGCCGGAACTGCCGGTGGACTACCTCGTCTTCGGTCCTTGCAGCAGTCTCGCGCTCGTACCGGTCGCCGATCCCTTTGGGAGCCGGGACTTCCCGGAGATCAAGAGCCTGGAAGCTGCAGCGGGCAAAGACTTCGACTTCCCGACCTTCGCGGTGTTCACCAGCTCGGTGCAACTCAAGGAACCGGAGTTGCCTGCGGGCACCTACGTCCTGGCCTGGATGCCGGCGTTCAAGGATCGGCAACTGCTCGAGATCGGCGCGCTACTCCCCGCCAAGGACATGCCCAAGACTCCGGTCACGCCCGATGAGATCAAGATGAAGCGCGCCGGAGTGTCCGGACTATTGATCGTGCCGGACAAAGAGCACCTGCTGTTCCTCGATGCCGACGGCCTCGCCGTTGCCGCGCTCCCGCTGAACGATGCATTCAAGCTCGCCGCGGAGAAGCAGGTTCACCACGAGCTCGTGCTCAACCTCGCCAAAGGCTACTGGGAGTACCACGTCAAGTTGCCGGGCAAGTCGGGCAAGGCCTACGGCCTAAGTTTCTCGGTGCGCACTGCAGATGCGGCGTTCACCCAAGAAGGCTACTGGGACGGCGAGTTCCGCATCGAACGTCCGAAGCCGGGCGCCTCGGTCGGCAATACTCAACTCGGCACGAGGTAGAGGCCGCGCGCCGCGAGTTCAACCGAGCAGCGCCAGATTGGCGCGCAGAATCGCGCCTTCGTGCTGCAGGGTTTCCAGGCGCTCGCGCTCGGCGGTCACCACTTCAACTTCGGCGTTGGCGAGGAACCGTTCGTTCGCGAGTTTGGCTTCCGTAGCGCGTGCACCTTGCTCCACTCGCTCCAGTTTCTTCGCAAGCGAAGCGCGGAGGCGCTCCGGATCAGCGGAGGCCGGAAGCGGGAGGAACACCGAACCGCCAGTGAAGACGTCCGTGCCGCAGCCTGCGGGCTTGGAGCCACCGTGGCGCACCTCGAGCTCCCCGCAGCGCGCCAGGTGCGAGAGAAGCTCGGACTCAGTGGTGAGCAAGGACGCCGAGGCGGATTCCTCACAGAGCAGTAAGGCCGTGGGCCGGTCTGCAGGCGCAATCTCAAGCAAGGCCTGCACGTTCCGCAAGGCGCGCACGGCGTCTTGAAGCTGCGCGAAGTGACGAAGGGCAGTCGCGTCCTGCGTTCCGGCATCTGCAGGCCAAGGCGCGGTCAGCAGCAACTCAGACTTCGCGCGGAAGTCCACCGGCAGTTCTGCCCAGAGCGCCTCGGTGAGGAAGGGCGTGAACGGATGCAGCATGCGCAGCAACGCGGAAAGCGTTTCTCCCAGCGTCCTGCGTACGCGCCCGGCGGTGGCGGGGTCGCTGCGCATCCGGCGCTTGGCGCTCTCGACGTACCAGTCGCAGAAATCGTCCCAAGTGAAGCGATAGAGCGCGGAGGCTGCATCATGGAACTCGTAGGTCTCGAGCGCCCGGTGCACTTCGTCGGCGGCAGCGTGGAGGCGCGCGCGAATCCAACGGCCTTCCAAGGAATCGTCCTGCTGTTCCGCCGGCGCAATTTCTCCCTCCAGGTTCTGCAGCACGAAGCGTGCCGCGTTCCAAATCTTGTTGCAGAAGCGTTGGCCGAGTTCGAAGCGGTTTTCCGCGAGCTTCACGTCCTGACCTTCGCGGGTCAGGATCATCAGGGAATAACGCACGGCATCGGCACCGTACTTGTCGATCATCTCAACCGGATCGATACCGTTGCCGAGTGATTTCGACATGCGCCGGCCCTGACCGTCCAACACGGTGGCGTGGATGTAGCACACCGCGAACGGACAGCGCTGCTCCACGGGCAGATGGTCGAGGAACTCGTAGCCCGCCATCACCATGCGCGCGACCCACAGGTACATGATGTCGCGGGCGGTGGAGAGAAACTGCGTCGGGTAGAAGCGCGCAAGATCCTCAGTCCGCTCAGGCCAGCCGAGCGTTGCAAATGGCCACAGCCATGAAGATGCCCAAGTATCGAGCACGTCCTCGTCCTGGCGCACGATCGGTTTGCCTGTGACCGGATGCGGATCGCCGATCGCCAGATCCTCGCGCGCGGCGACCGGTTCGCCGTCCTCGTCGTACCAAACCGGGATGCGGTGCCCCCACCAAAGTTGGCGGCTGATGCACCAGTCATGAACCTTCTCGAGCCAGTCAAGGTAGACCTTCGCCCAACGCTCCGGCTTGAAGCGCAGAGCGCCATTCTTGACTGCAGCGATGGCCGGACCAGCCAATTCAGGCATGCGCACGAACCATTGCTCACTGACCAGCGGCTCGATCGCGGTCTTCGAGCGATCGGAGACCGGCACGTTGTGCATGAACTCTTCCTCGCCGTCGAGCAAGCCCTCGGCCTCAAGCGCAGCGAGCACCGCCTCGCGCGCCTTCTCGCGTGTCAGTCCGGCGAAGCGTCCACCCTCGGCGTTGAGGCGCCCGTCCTTCTCGTAGAGGCTGATCACTGGCATGCGGAAGCGCGCGCCGCGCTCGTAGTCGGCCGGATCGTGTCCAGGCGTGATCTTCACCGCGCCAGAACCGAAGCCCGACTCAACGGTGTCATCCAGCACCAAAGGGATGCGGCGCCCGGTCAAGGGCAGTTCGAGTTCCGCGCCATGCAGCGCCAGCCAACGCTCATCCTGCGGATGCACGGCCACGCCCGTGTCGCCGAGCATGGTCTCCGGTCGCGTGGTCGCGACGGTCACGAAGGCGCCCGGCTTTCCCGCCACCGGGTAGCGGATCCGCCACAACTTGCCCTTCTGCGCCACGTATTCGATCTCGTCATCGGAGACCGCCGTCTGCAGTTTGCAGTCCCAATTGACCAGGCGCGCACCGCGATAGATGAGGCCGCGTTCCCACAATCGCACGAAGGCCTCACGCACGGCGCGCGACAGCGCCGGATCCATCGTGAAGCGCGTGCGCGACCAGTCACAACTGGACCCAAGCCGTCGCAATTGGGAAAGAATGACCCCGCCGTGGTGCTCCTTCCAGGTCCAGACCTCGCGTTGGAAGGCCTCGCGACCGATCTGCTCGCGCGTGCGGCCCTCTTGCTGCAGTTTCTTCTCGACCACGGCTTGCGTGGCGATTCCCGCGTGATCGGTGCCCGGCAACCACAGCACATCCATGCCGAGCATGCGCCGGTGGCGCACCACCACATCTTGCAGCGTGTTGTTCAAGGCATGGCCCATGTGCAACACCCCGGTGACGTTCGGCGGCGGAATCATCACCGTGAACGCGGGCCGGCCCGAGGGTTGAGCCGGCGGCGCAAAGCGGCCGCTCTCCACCCAGCGCTGCGCGATCTCCGCCTCGATCCGAGCAGGCTCGTAGCGCGTGGCGAGGCGGGCGGGTGCGACGTCGGACATGGCCAGTGGGCGCGCGCAGCGGCGCCCGGCCCGGATTGTCGCATCGCTGGCGTTAAAGTGTTCGCCCGGTCGCGTTGACCGGGCGCTGCCCGTGCGTTTCGCCGTCCTCGCCAATCCCCGCTCCGGTCGCGGCCGCGCTCCCAGCGCCGCCGAAGAGGTCGTTGCGGCGCTGCACGCAGGGGGTCACGAAGTGGACGCGCTCATCGCGGAGCAAGGCCCCGAGCAAGCAGCCGAGTTCACGCGCCGCGCCTGCGAAACGGCGGACCGCATGGTGCTGATCGGCGGCGACGGCACGGTCGGCTTCGTCCTGAACGCCGTGCCGAACCCGCCGCCGCTCGCGCTGGTTCCGCTCGGCACCGCCAATTTGCTGGCGCATCATCTGAAACTTCCCCGCGACCCGGCAGTCTGCGCGCGACTCGCCGTCGAAGGAACGGTTCTGAGTGCGGATTGCGCGCGGCTCCGTCTCCACGATGAACACGGAAAGCAGATTGAGCGTTGGTCTTTCCTGTGCTGCGGCTTCGGCCCCGACGGTGAGATTGTGCGCCGCATCGCGGAGATGCGTTCCGGCCCGATCCACATGCATGAATACGCGGGAGCGCTCGCCGGAGTGGCCACCAACTGGAACGCGCCTGCCCAGAGAATCCAGGCCGACGACCAAGCCTTGGGCGAGCATTGCTTCGGCATCGCCAGCGGAGTGTCAGTCTACGGCACGGGCTGGTGGAATCTCGGCCCTTGCGACCTCGATGATGGGCGCTGGGAAATGTTTCTGATGCCGGAGCTCACTCTCGCTAGCGCGGCACGCCTCGCCACCACCGCCACCTGGAGATCCCTGGCAGATGCCAAGGGCGTCGAGCGCCGTTCGGTCCACAACTTGCGCGTGGAAGGCGCCGCGCGCTCCCCGGTGCAGGCCGACGGCGATTTCATCGGCTGGACTCCGTTAGAATTGAAGCTCGGATTGCGGCAGTTTCGGATCATTGCCCCGGCATGAAGCCCCTCGCGATCACCTCCCGAGTGCAACTCTCCGCAGGCGCGCCGCCGCTCCTGATCGCAGGCCCCTGCGTGGTCGAGGGCCCGCAGACGCTGGACTACGCGCTCGAGCTCGCCGAGGCTCTGGCCGGACTGCCCTGCCAGTGGGTCTTCAAGGCCTCCTTCGACAAAGCCAACCGGACCTCCGGCGGCGGCGCGCGGGGCAGCGGGATGGCTGCTGGACTAGCCCTGCTCGCCGAAGTGCGCGAACGGCTGGGCGTTCCGGTGCTCACGGACGTGCATCTTCCCGAGCAATGCGCGCCGGCGGCGGAAGTCTGCGACGTGCTGCAAATCCCCGCCTTCCTCTGCCGGCAAACCGACTTGCTCGAAGCGGCGGCCGCCACCGGACGCACGGTGAACGTCAAGAAGGGGCAGTTCCTCGCGCCTCAAGACCTGCGACATGCCGCGGCCAAGATCCGCGCCGCCGGCAACGAAAAAATCCTGCTGACGGAGCGCGGCACTTTCTTCGGCTACGGTCGACTGGTCGTGGACTTCGCCTCCCTGCCGGAACTGCGTGCCGCCGGCTGTCCGCTGATTCTGGATGCCACGCATGCCGTACAGCGCCCCGGCGAGGCCGATGGCGCGAGCGGCGGAGACTGGACACGCGCGCCGCTGCTCTTGCGCGCGGGCGCCGCCGTGGGCTTCGACGGGTTCTTCGTCGAGACTCATCCCGAGCCGCTGCGCAGCCCGTCCGACGGACCGAACATGATCCCGACCGCGCAACTCCGCGCAATCTTGCAGGAGACCTTCGCGATCTCCGCGCTCGCGCGGACTAAATCTTCTCCTGCAGCTTCTCCTTCAGTCGCTCCATGATCTTGCCAAGGATCTTGGAGACGCGGGACTGTGAAATCCCGTTCAGATCGGCAATCTCCTTCAGCGAGTAGTCCAGGAAGTAGCGCAAAAAGACGATCTCGCGGGCCTCGTCGTCGAGGTTCTGCGCGATGAGCGCAAGCAGTTCCCGACGATGCGGATCCGCATCCGGACCGTCTTGGCGCGGGTCTTCGAAGAAATCGAGAGTGCCGTCGCTTTCGCCGTCTTCGCTGGTTTTAGCGCCCGCGAGCACCGGGGCTTCTTTCCGGCCGGAGAAGGAGCGTTGGTAATCCTCCAACGAGAGGCCCATTTCCTCGGCGGCCTCCGAATCGCTCGGCTCGCGGCCGATCCGCGAACGCAGTCCTTCGAGCATGGCCTTGCGCTCCTTCACGCGCGTGCGCACCGGACGCGGCAGCCAATCGTGGCGCCGCAACTCGTCAAGGATCGCGCCGCGCACGCGATGTTCGCAAAAAGCTTCGAAGGGCACGCCGCGCTCGGGATCAAAGGACTGAATCGCTTGGATGAGTCCGACGTCGCCGGCGCCTTCGAGGTCGCCGATCTCCACCGACTTCGGCAAGCGCGCCTTGACGCGTCGCGCGAGCGACACGGCGTACGGCCGGTAGTACTCGATCAGGGCGTTGCGGGATTCCATCCGCTCGCCGAGACGATATTCGCCCCACAGGCGAAGCAGAGTCTCGTTGTCGGGACGCGCGCGTTGGACCATGCGATGTGTGGCTCGCCCGCGAGGAGTGCGCGGACGGTTCCAGAGGGATTGGATCCGCGCAACCGGGGTCAAGTCAAGCGCGCAGCAAAGATTCTGCCGCTCACTCGCCGCCGCGCACGCCCGCAATCTGCATCTCCGCAGCGCGCATCGCAGCGGCTGCGCGCTCGTTGCCGTCTGCGAAGCCGAGCAAGTGCAGGGCGCCATGCGTGACGTAGAGCCGACACTCTGCGGCGGCGCCGTGGCCGCGCTCTGCCCCGACGCGCAGGGCGCAATCCACGTTCACGAGGATCTCTCCCCATAAATCTGGATCGCGGTAAGCCACGGCCATCACGTCGGTCGGTTCGGGATCGCCGAGCAATTGAAAATGGAGTCGAGTGTGCTCGGCTTCCCCGAGCAGCACCACGTCCACGGCTGCGCCGGGCGGGCCGTCGTAGGCCGCCCAGGCGCGCACGATGCAGTCGGCGAGCTCGCGTGGACCCAAGCCGCGGGGAGCCGCGACTTCGGCGAGAATCTGGACTCGCGGCTGCTTAGGCCTCGCCATAGGCCTCGAGAATGCGCTGCACGATCAGGCTGCGCTGAACGTCCGCGCGGTGGAACTCCACCACGCCCACACCTTCGACCTCGCGCAGTCGACGGATCGCGTCCTCCATGCCGCCCGCGCGATGGCCAATCAGATCGCTCTGGGTGTGGTCGCCGGTTACGACCGCGTGCGTGCCTTCACCTAAACGGGTCAGAAACATCTTCAACTGGCTGGGCGTGGCATTCTGCGCTTCGTCCAGAATCACGAAAGCTTCATTGAGGGTGCGGCCGCGCATGAAGGCGAGCGGCGCGATCTCGATCATGTCCAGGTCGCGCATCCGGCGCGCGGCTGCAGGTCCGGCGAGGTCGTTCAGCGCGTCGTAGATCGGGCGCAGATACGGATCCACCTTCTCCTCCAGATCTCCGGGCAAGAAGCCGAGCTTCTCGCCCGCTTCCACCGCCGGCCGGGTCAGCACAATGCGCCGCACCGCGCCGTCCTGCATCGCCTGCAGCGCCGCCGCCACTGCGAGAAAAGTTTTGCCCGTGCCCGCGGGGCCAATCGCGAACACCACGTCCTTCTCCGCGAGCAAGCGCAGATAGAGCTGCTGTGTTTCGGTGCGCGCACTCGGAAGGCGCGAGCGCATCCGCACCGGCTCGCCGAACACGCCTTGATGCACCTCGCCGGTGCTGCGCGCGCTGAGTTCCTCGCCGAGCAGACCAGCCTGCATCATGGCGGGCGTCATCGCGTGGCCTGCGCGCATGCGAATCAGCAGAGATTCCACGCGGCGCGCCACCGTGGAGACCTGAACCTCAGGTCCGACCAGGCGCAGTTGCCCTCCGCGCGAGGTGATCCGCACCTGGAAGCGTCGCGTGACTTCCTTCGCGTGCCGATCGTGGGGACCGAAGAGTTGCTGTTCCTCTTCGAGGGAAAGCAGGGGAATGCGGGTCTCCAACGTGCTGGTTTGGCGGGTGCGGTTCGCTCTTAGCGTCCGCTCACCCGAGCGAACTATACCCCGAAAGCAGCAGGGAATTTGCAAGCGCTGGCGAGGCGAGCAGGAAAGAGTCCACCATGTCGAAGGCGCCGCCAAAAGCCGGCACCGCGGTGGAGGAGTTTTTGATGCCGCCGCCGCGCTTGATCAGGCTCTCGGCCAGATCGCCAAACTGGGCACCCAGATTGGTGGCGATTGCCGCCGGGAACCAGATGACGAAGGCGGGCGCCGCTCCCACCGGAAACGCGAAGGCCACCACAACCGCTGCAGCGAGCACTCCTCCAACCATGGACGCGACTGCGCCCTCCCAGGACTTGTTGGGACTGACCTCGGGGATCAACTTGTGCCGGCCGAAAGCTGTTCCGACCAGATAGGCGCACGAATCCCCCACTTTGCACACAGCCACCAGGAAGACCAGCCAGGACCAACCCTGCGGAATGCTGGTGCGCAGCGTGATCGCCTCGGCGAGCAAGAGCGGCACGATCGCCCAGGCGAGAAGGGTGCCTGCCAAGCGCTGCACGGCCAGCTTCGGTTCACGGCGCAATACCTCAAAAACCAGGTAGAGCGCCAGCGGAAGTCCGACGCCGAGCGTTCGCGGCCAGCCGAGCGCAGCTCCGATGAGGGTCAGCGCGCCGAGCACGAGCGCGGCGGAAATCTGTGGGCGGAGTCCCGCGGCCGCCAACATATGGCAGCATTCCACCAGCGCCGCGAGGCTGAGCAGGCCGAGCACCACGACCGTCGGCCAGGGATCTGCGGCGCCGCGATCAAACCAAAAGATCGCCACGACTCCCGCGATCAGAAGGGTGCCGAAGCCGAGGCGCGCACGGAGGTCTTTCATGCCGAGGATGCCTCGGCTGCTGGCACTCCTCCGAAACGCCGCACGCGCCCGTGATAGTCCTGCAGGGCTTGGAGCAAGTGCGGACGCCGAAAGTCCGGCCAGAGAGTATCCGTGAACCAGAGTTCGGCGTAGGAAGCCTGCCAGAGCAGGAAGTTCGAAAGTCGCTGCTCGCCCGCGGTGCGGATGATGAGATCCGGGTCCGGCATTTCAGGATCGTAGAGGGCGCTGCGCAGATCCTCTTCGCGCAGTGGCGCGGCTTGGGGCTGCTGGGCGAGACGTCGCGCAAGCACGGCGACCGCGTCGAGCAACTCCTGACGTCCGCCATAGGACAGCGCGAGCCGCAGAGTCAGGCGCCGTCCGCTCGCAGTGCTCACTTCGACGCGGCGCAGGGCCGCGAGCGGTCCGGCGGGAAGGTCGTCGAGGCGGCCGAGTCCGCGCAGCCGCACTCCTTCGCGCACCAACTCGTCCTCGCGTGAGTCGAGGAAGCGCTTCAGGAAGTGCATGAGGCCTTCGACCTCCAGGCGCGGCCGGCTCCAATTCTCGCGCGAGAAGGCGTAGAGCGTGAGGTTCTCGATCCCCCACTCCGCGCAGGCGCTCACGATCTCTCGCGCGCTCTCGGCACCCGCCTCGTGCCCGGCGAGGCGGTGTTGACCACGTTGTTTGGCCCAGCGGCCATTGCCGTCCATGATCACCGCGACGTGGCGCGGCAGCGGAGCGAAGTCGGGCTTCAGCGGCTCACCCATGGGTCAGCGGCGGCGCGCGAGGTGTCGAACATCTGCGCGCGGTCCGGACCAACCGACACGCTCGCAATCGGGACTTCGAGTTGCTTCTCAAGCAGGCGCACGTAGTCGCGCGCCAGGCGCGGCAGGTCCTCAAGGCGACGCACTCCAGTGAGATCGTCTTGCCAACCGGGGCACTCTTCATAGACCGGCTCGGCGCGCTCGAGATCCGCGAAACTTCCCGGATAATCTTTCACTACGCGGCCGTCGGGCAGACGGTAGGCCACGGCAATCCGCAGCGGGTCGAAGCCGGAAAGAACGTCGAGGTTGGTCAGCACCACGCCATCAAGTCCGTTGAGGTTGGCGGCGTAGCGAGCTTGCACCGCGTCGAACCAGCCGACCCGGCGCGGGCGTCCGGTGGTGGCGCCGTACTCATTGCCTTGCTTGCGCAGCCGGGTCTCGAGTTCACCGTCCAATTCGGTCGGGAACGGACCCTCGCCCACGCGAGTGCAGTAGGCCTTGGAGACGGCGAAGGCGCGATCAATGCGGTTCGGCGGAAAGCCGCAACCACCGGCCACGCCCCACACTCCGGTCCATGAGGAAGTGACGTAGGGATAGGTGCCGGCATCGAGGTCGAGCATCGTGCCTTGTGCGCCCTCGAACAGAATCCTCTGGCCTGCGGCGTAGGCGTCGCGCAGGAGCACGGGACCGTCCACGATCAACGGACGCAAGCGCTCGGCGGCGCGGCGCGTTTCGTCGTAGAGGTGGTCGTAGGCCTCGATCGTGCGGCCATAAACCTTTTCGATCACGGCCGCCTTCTCGGCGAGCGCGGCTTTGAGGCGGGTGCGGAAGGTGTCGGCGTCCAGCACGTCACAGAGCCGGATGCCCGTGCGCGCCACCTTGTCGGCGTACGCAGGCCCGATCCCGCGTCCGGTGGTGCCGATCCGGCCGGCGCCGCGCCAGACTTCCGCCAAGCCATCCACCTGCATGTGATAGGGAAAGATCAGGTGCGCGCGGCCGTCAATGCGCAGGCGTTCCTCCACCGGGATGCCGCGCGCGGTAAGGCCGTCCATCTCCTTCATCAGCGCGGTGAGATTCACCACGACCCCGCGCCCGATCAGGCTGAGCTTGCCGTGGTGCAGGATGCCGCCCGGGATCAGGTGCAGAACGTATTTTTCAGCCCCCACGTGCACCGTGTGGCCTGCGTTGTTGCCGCCCGCGAATCGGGCGACGACGTCGGCTTGAGCGGCAAGGTGGTCAATGACCTTTCCTTTACCTTCGTCTCCCCACTGGAGACCGATGACGGCGGTAGCAGGCATGGTGGTGGCAGTGGAATGTTCCCCTCTCCGAGGGTGCATGTCCAGAAGACGCCTGAGCGGGACGCGTAGGATGCAGCCGTGCCGCTGCTGCGCTGGTGGACCGTGCGCCGACGCCGTCGTTGGATGCGCGAAGGCCTAGAGCCTCTGCAGGCGCTCAAGGTCGAGTTTCTCCCGTTCTGGCGTGATCTCAAGACGGCGGAGCGTGCGCGCCTGAGCGGCCTGGCGAGAATTTTCGAAGAGAGCAAGGACTGGGAAGGTTGCGGCGGTCTCGA
>CAZCXL010000048.1:0-5660 GCA_964502625.1 uncultured Planctomycetales bacterium
AAGGCACCCGTCCGGCGCCTTCGCCTGCAGCCACAGTGCAAGCGCGAGCGCTGCGCGGGGCTGGACGATCTGCAACATCCGCGAGCCGCCTTCACCCGGCGTTCCGAGTCCGAGCGCCGTGGCCAGCAGCACCGACGGAGCTTCGCCGGCTTCTAGACGCGAGCACGGAGGAGGTGCCGGCAGCATGGTGCCGACCCAATCCAGGCGCGCGAGTAAGAGCATGTCTTCCTCGAGCCGTGCGTGCACTCGGTGTTCGCTGCCCGGCGGGACTCCGATTTCGATCCAGCCTCCGAGCAGTGCGCGCAGGCCGCGCAAGCGATGCAGCGTGGTGCGGAAAGTCTTCGAGAGTAACCCCTTCAACAGGGGTTCCAGGGGATCGGGGACCGAGCTATGCGCCTGCACCATGATCAATCTATCGCAGAAGGAGGAACAAAGGATCCCGTCGGACTCGGATTGGTGCCGGAGGGGGGAATCGAACCCCCACTCCCTTTCGAGAAATAGATTTTGAATCTATCGCGTCTGCCGATTTCGCCACTCCGGCTCCGAGGGCCGACATCCTAGCGTGACGGCCGTAAAAGCTGAACCAAACGGCCTCCGGCTACTTCCCATTCTGCGCGGCGCGCGCCAAGGTCGGCCGAGTCCAGCGCAAGTCCAGGCGCGATCTCGACTGCGCCCCGCGGGGCAGCGGTGGCACCGGCGGCGGCGAGCCAACGGCGCGCCCGAGCGTCAAGCGCAGCCCGAGCCGTGGCGACCGAGTCTCCCCCGCTCCGGTTTTTCAGCGGCGCGAATTCCTCCGCTCGATCGGCCTCTTGCACCACGCAACGGCCGGCGCCCGCCAAAGGCAGCGCGTCGAATACGAAGGTCTCGAACTTCAACGCCGAGCGGCGAACGAGGTTGCCCTGCGGCCCGAGGGCCATCACCTCTTTGCGCGCAAGGTGCAGCGGCAGGTCCGCCTGAGCCATTTCCGCAGCGAATGCGAGGGACATTGCGTGCATGGCAATGTTGCCGGCGCGCAAACGCAGGCCACCGTCTGCAGCGCGCGCCGCTTGGACTTCGGGAGTCAGGTCCGAGTATTCGACGCAACACAATTTGCCGCCTCGAGTGCCGAGCAGACCGACCTTCTCGGCGGCCTCAGTCTTGACGACTGCCTTGGCCGACATCAGTGCTTCGTGCAGCAGATGAAAACCGAGGAAGGTGGGGTCAGCCATGCGCACGAGCGCGTTGTCTACCTGGCAGCTAAACAAGTTGCGAATGCCGCCTTGCTCTAATCGGGTGAGCAGGCCTGCGCGTGCGAGCGCGCGGAACAAGCCTCCATGCCCGTCAGGATTGCGAAAGAGGCGATCAGGCGCAGCGAGTAGTAGATTCCCCTCTGGAGAGAGCGCTGGCAGCGTGCCTTGCTCTGCGAAGTGGATGCTGCGTGCGCCGAGGCCGAAGTGCGAGCGTTCGGCGAAATAGGACCTGGTGGCCGCGTCATTCTCCGGTCCGGTCATGAGGATCCAGGGAACCGGCGCTCCCGCGCGCTCGCGCAGTCGCTGCATCCCGCCCGCCAAAATCTGAAAGAGGCTGGCGCCGCTTACCGGGCCCAGTGGATAGGCGCCTTTGGGCCCGTCGAATCCCAGTCGTGAAGCCTGCCCCCCCGCCACTGTGACGACTGCCACGCGTCCGGCGCGCAACTCTTCCCAGCCTCGCGCCTCGGCTTCCCGCACGCGGGGATCCTGTGCCCGAGCGCTCGCGGGTAACAACTCCGGCGGCTGCAACTCCTCGGCTTCGCCGAGCTCCGCGGAGGACTGCAGTGTTGCACGCTGGCGGTCGAGCAGATTCCAGTCGAGTTCCGCAAGCTCACTTTCCAAGCGCGTGAGGCCGCCCGCACGCAGCGCAGGTTCCAGCACGGATTCCAACCCGCGCTCACGCAGCCGAGCCGCCACGGCCGGATCGCGGCTCACTTCTCGTCTTGCTCGCCAATTTTCGCGAGGGCTTCCTCGAGAAGATGCACGAGCAACTCCACCTTGCGCTCAAGCAGCAATTGGCGCTTCGAAATCTTTTCCACGATCGGCGGGAGGAGAGCCTCCAGCACGTAGTTGTTGATCATGTTGATGACCTCCGCGCGCGAGGCGTCGGGCAACTTGTGAAAGTGATAGTGGTAGGCGTTGTCGAGGGCGTCCTCGGTGAAGTTGAGCGCATCTTCCGTCAGATTGCGCAGCTCCGTCGGGTCGTGCTCGACTCGAAAGATTTCTTTCTTGTAAGTCTTCAAGGCTTCGGCGAATTTTTTCTTCACGATTGGATGGGGTCAGGAGGAGCGCCGGAAGGCGAGTGAGACATTATGGCCTCCGAAGCCGAGCGAATTGGAAAGCGCAGCGCGCAGCTTCTTCTCGCGGGATGCGCCAGGCATGTAATCCAGGTCGCAGCCGTTTTCGAGGTCGGGTGTGGCGTAGTTCTTGGTGGCGTGCGCCACACCACGGTGCAGGCTCAGCGCGCAAACCACAGCTTCCGCTGCGGCAGCTGCGCCGACCAGATGGCCGGTCATGGACTTGGAGGAGGAGATCCAGACGCGGCGAGCGTGCTCTTCACCCAGTGCGAGTTTGATCGCTCGCGTTTCCACCATGTCGTTGAGCATGGTCGAGGTTCCGTGCGCGTTGACGTAGTCAATGTCGCTCGGATTCATGCCGGCGTCTTCCAACGCCAGAGTCAGCGCGCGCGCGGGCGTTCGAGCCGTGACGTCCGGCGCGGTGATGTGTCCGGCATCGTCGCTCTGGCCAAATCCGGCCATCTCGCAGTAGATGCGCGCGCCACGCGCGCGCGCGTGTTCCTCGGATTCCAGTACGAGGGCCGCAGCTCCCTCCCCCATCACGAAGCCATCACGGTCTCGATCAAAGGGCCGGGAGGCAGCCTCCGGATCGTCGTTGCGGGTCGAGAGCGCCTTCAGCGAATTAAACCCCGCGAGGCAGAGCGCATTGGTGGTGGTCTCGGAGCCGCCGGTGACCATGAGGTCTGCGCGGCCGGACCGAATCTCACGCATCGCCATGCCGATGGCGTGTCCGCTCGAAGCACAAGCGGAGGCCGTGAGATAGCAGGCGCCTTGCAGACCGAACTCGATTGCTACGTTCGCGGGCAAGCCGTTGACCATGACGTTGGGAATGAAAAAGGGCGTGATCCGGCGCGGGCCGGATGCAGCAAGCACCTCGTTCTGATCCAGGATGCTGGTGATGCCGCCGATGCCCGTGCCCATGATGCAGCCGGAGCGGTTCGGATCCGCGGCAAGGTCAGTGAATCCGGCGTCCTTCCAAGCTTCACGCGCTGCGAGCAGTCCGATCTGCGTGAACGGATCCATGCGCCGGGACTCCTGCTTCGTGAAGTGCGCTTCCGGCAGATAGACGCAGCCCCGCACCTCCGCCGCGAAATGCGTGGCGTGGTGCGTGGTGTCGAAGCGCTCAATGAGCCGCACACCGGAGCGGCTCGCGAGCAGCCCATCGAAGAGCGTGCTCGCGCCGATCCCTAGCGGCGTCAGGGCACCGACACCAGTAATGACGACTTTGCGCCCGGGTTCTGCCATGGGTCCAGGCCGAGCGCGAAGCCCGACCGGCCGGAGATCACCCGTTCAACTTCGTCTGGATGTAAGAGACTGCGTTCCCGACGGTTTGGATCTTTTCGGCATCCTCGTCCGGGATCGTAATGTCAAAAGCGCTTTCGAACTCCATGACGAGTTCGACGGTATCCAGGCTATCGGCGCCGAGGTCGTTGATGAAGGACGTCTCCTTCGCGATCTTGTCGCGGGAAGTGCCCATGTGTTCACAGACGATCTCGTACACCTTTTCGGTGATCTCCGACTCGTTCATCGCGTCTTTTTCTGCGTTTGCAGGCTAGAGGTTTCGAGGGCCGGAGATCCCCGGCCGGGTCCGTCATGGTAAGTCCGCGCCTAGCCCAGGGAAAGTCCGCCATCCACGAGAAGAATCTGGCCCGTCACGTAGGCGCCGGAAGGCCCGACCAGGAAGCGCACGGCCCCGGCAACGTCCGCAGGGTCGCCCTCGCGGCCCAGGGCGATCTTGGCCACCATGGCGCTGCGCGCGGCCTCGGGAATGGCCTCGGTCATGTCGGTGCGGATGAATCCCGGCGACAGCACGTTCACCGTGATATTGCGGCTGCCGAGTTCCAGGGCTGCGGAGCGGGCCAGGCCATGCAGTCCGGCTTTGGCCGCGCAGTAGTTCGCTTGACCCGGATTGCCGATTGCGGCCACTACCGAGCCGATCAGGACCACGCGTCCTGCGCGCTGCTTCATCATCGGCCGAGTGACGGCCTTGAGGAACCAGAAAGCGCCGCCGAGGTTGGTGGCGATCACTTGCTCCCATTCCTCACGGCTCATACGCATGAGGAGGTTGTCTCGGGTGACTCCCGCGTTGGCGACGAGCGCGTCCACACCGCCCCAGGTTTTCATCACTTCGGCGACTGCCGCGTCCGCCGTGGCGGGATCCGCGATGTCGCCCTCGAGCGCCAGAAAGGATGAGCCCGCCTGCTCGACCGCGATGCGCGTGCTCTCCAGATTGGCCCTTTTGGTTGCGAGGCCCGCGACTCGAGCGCCGTGTTGGGCGAGGTCGAGAGCGATGGCCGCGCCGATGCCGCGCGAAGCACCGGTCACGAGAACGCGGAGGTCTTGGAGTTCCTTCATGCCGTTCGCTGCTGCAGGAGTGCGGGCAGCGCAGCCGCTTCATGGAGATTGAGGACCTTCGCTTCGGGCGCGATCTTGCGCGCCAAGCCCGCAAGGACTCGGCCCGGCGCAGGTTCGAGAAAACTGGCGCCCGACGCAGCAGCGGTCATGGCGCGGAAGCTCTCCTCCCAGCGCACGGGCGCGGTGAGTTGCGCGGCGAGTTGCGCGCGCAATTCATGGGGCGCGGTTGCGGGCGCGGCGGTGGCGTTCTGCCAGACCGGACAGCGCGCCGGCCGGAACTCCACGTTGCCAAGCTCGCGCTCGAGTTCACGCGCGGCGGGACGCATCACCTCTGAGTGAAAAGCGCCCGCGACATTGAGCCGGATCACGCGTTTGGCGCCGGAAGCCTTGGCGCGGGGTTCGAAATCGTCGAGCGCGGCAAGCTCTCCGCTGACGACAATTTGTCCCGGCGCATTCAGGTTGGCGACCTGACAAATTTTTCCGGTAGCAGCGGCGGCTTCCGCGCAGACGCGCTCGCAAACTGCGCGCTCGAGGCCAAGCACGGAACTCATGCTCGAAGGCAGAGCTTCACTGGCGCGTTGCATGGCGGCGCCGCGCTGCCGAACCAGGCGCAGGCCGTCCTCGAAGGACAGCACGCCCGCCGCGGTGAGCGCGGTGTACTCCCCCAGTGAGAGTCCGGCGGCCATGCGCGGGCGCAACGGTTCGCCCGCTGCTTCTTCGAGCGCGGCCAGCGCCGCCATCGAAGTCACGAAGATGGCCGGTTGCGCGACGTCCGTGGCCGTCAACTCTTGCAGCGGTCCTTCGAAGCACAGGCGCGAGAGCGGCAGGCCGAGGATTTGGTCCGCGCGTTCGAAGAGCGCACGCGCCGCGGGACTGGCCGCGGCGAAATCTTTCCCCATTCCAACGTCCTGGGCGCCCTGTCCGGGCATGAGCAATCCGTAGTGCATGCCGTTGCCTCTGGCTACCAGCGTATGCGCGCGGCGCCGCAGGCCGTCGAGCA
>CAZCXL010000048.1:5670-11962 GCA_964502625.1 uncultured Planctomycetales bacterium
CCCAGGCGAGGCCGGCGCCGAAGGCGGCGAGCACGACCAGCCGTCCCGGCTCGAGCATGCCGCGATCGCGCGCTTCGCAGAGCGCGATCGGTACGGAGGCTGCCGAGGTGTTGCCGTAGCGGTCGATGTTGATGATCACGCGCTCCGGCGGGATGCCGAGTTTCTGAGTCGCCGTCTCCAGGATGCGCGCGTTGACCTGGTGGGGAACGATCACTGGTAGATCGTCGGGATCTTGGCCTTCGAGCGCCCAACCGATCAGCGTGGTCATGCGCTCCACCGCGAAGCGGTAGACCTCGCGGCCCTTCATGCGCACGTTGTTGGTGCCTTCCGCGAGAATCTCAGGCGTGAGCGGCTCTGCCGAGCCCCCGCGCGGCCGCGAAATGAAGTCTGCGCCGGCACCGTCGGAGCCGAGCGTGAGTGCTTCGATCAGTCCTTGCTTGCACTCGGCGTGCGCCTGAAGGACGGCTGCGCCTGCGCCATCGCCGAACAGGATGACCGAGTTCCGGTCGTAGATGTCGCACACGCGCGACAGACCTTCGCCTCCGATCACGAGCACGTTGCGGTACGAACCGCTTGCCAAGAATTGCGCCCCCGTGGAGAGCGCATAGAGGAAGCCTGCGCAACCGGCCCCGAGGTCGAAGGCCGCGGCGCGCGTGCAGCCGAGGCGGTGCTGCACGATGCTCGCCACCGCGGGAATGCCTTGATGATCTCCGGTGACCGTGGCCACGATCACGAGATCCACGTCTTCCGGAGCAAGCTTGGCGTCCTCGAGCGCCTTGCGGCCAGCTCCGACGAAGAGATCCGACGGTTTCTGCCCTTCATCCAGCCAGCGGCGCTCACGGATGCCCGTGCGCTGGATGATCCACTCGTCGCTGGTCTCAACGAAGCGTGTGAACCAAAGATTGTCCACTCGGCGCGCAGGGACCTCGAAGCCGAGGCCCGCGATTCCGACTGGCTTTCCAGCCAGCATCAACTTTCCTGAGTAGGAGCCTGGGCGCCGTGAGCCGCGAGGCTTTCCACGATGTGGCGATTCACGCCGCTGTGGATCTCGGCCCGGGCCGTGCGCAGGGCGGGCAGCACCGCGTTCGCGCGTGAGCGTCCATGCCCGATGAGCACGACACCATTCACGCCGAGCAATGTCGCGGCTCCGACCTCGGAGAAGTCCGCAGCGCCGAGCAGTTTGCGCAGCGTGGACTTGAGACCCTCTCCTGCTCCGGCGGCGGTGGCCGTGTGCACCATGTACTCGGCGAATCCTTCGACGACCTTCAACACCATGTTGCCGACGAAACCGTCGCAGATGTATACGTCAGCGACTCCGCCGAACAGGTGGTTGCCTTCGACGTTGCCGGTGAAGGCCATGTTCGAGTCTGCGGCCTCGGCGAGTGCCTTGTGCGTTTCCTTGAACAGCGGGGTGCCCTTGGACGCTTCACCGCCGATATTGAGCAAGCCGACGCGGGGATGTTCGATGCCGAAGATGTCGCGCGCATAGGCGGCGCCCATCAGCGCGTATTGAAACAGGTGCAAAGGTTTTGGTGAAGGATTCGCACCCACGTCCACCAGCACGAACCGTCCGGAGGTGCCAGTCAGGCAGACAGCGATGCCCGGCCTCCGCAAACCGGCCAACAATCCCAGACCCATGGTGGCGGCGGCCACTGTGGCACCCGTGTTGCCAAAGGCCACCAATCCCCCGGCCGCGCCTTCGCGCACGGCTTCCACACAGAGAGCAACGCTCGCGCGCGGCTTGGCGCGCAGACCCTCGATGGGCTTCTCGTGGCCTTCGATCACTTGATCGGTGTGCCGAATCTGCGGAATCTCCTGGACCCCGAGTTCACGCAGTTGCGCCACGATGCGCTCTTCCGGGCCAACCAGCAGCAACTCCTCCGCACGAAACTCCGCCGTACGCAGAGCCGAGCCGATTCCGGCCAAGATCTCGTCAGGTGCGTGGTCCCCGCCTAGTACGTCCACTGCGATTTTCATCGCTGCGTGCTGGGGCTTAGAACTCGTCCTTCGCGATCACTTCACGGCCTTTGTAGTGGCCGCAATTGTCGCAGACCGTATGGGGCCGACCTTCGGCACTGCAACGCGGGCAGGGGCGGCTCTGCCGAGCCACCGGCTGCTGGGCAGCCATGCGTTTGCCGCCACGGGATCGGGAATGTCGACGCTTCGGATTAGCCATGACTGCTTTCTGGGGTGCCTGGTGTAGGTGGCGCCCTCAAGGGAGCCGGACATTGTCCGGCTTTCGGGTGAGCCGGTCAAGGAGGAGCCTGGGGTGGCTCAGGACCGGGCAGCCGCGCGCTCGGCACGGAAGGAGGCCACGGCCGCTTCCAGGTCTTCACCAAGGCTGCCCTGGCCCTGCGCGAAGTCCGGCCGGCCTCCCCCGCCGCCGCCTACCTTCTTCCCGAAGGCCTTGGCCAACTCGCCGGCACGAGCGCCTGAACCTGCGGCACAGAGAAACACAAAGGGCACGGAGGCCGTGTCGCCAGCCGTGAGCAGCACGATGGCGGGCAAAGCTTGACCCTTCAAGGAATCCGAAAGCGTGCGCAGAGCGTCTGCATCCAGGCCGGGCAAGTGCATCCAAGCCAAGCCTTCGGACTCTTGCAGGGATTCGGCAAGTGTGGCGGCGTCCGGAGCGGCGGCGGCCTTGCGATTACGCGCCTCTTTGAGTTGTTCCTTCAGTGCGTGCACGCGCTCAAGCAGCCGATCCGCGGGCACCTTGAGTTCTGACTCGAGCTCCGAAAGACGCGCACGATCGGCGCGAATGGTGTCGAGCGCAGCGCGTCCGGCCACCGCCTCCATGCGGCGCACACCGGCCGCGAGCGCGCGGTCGGAAAGAATGCGGAATGCTCCGAGGGCTCCAGTGTTCCGGACGTGCGTGCCGCCGCAGAGTTCCTTGCTAAAACCTGGCACTTCCACCACGCGCACTTCCGCTCCGTATTTCTCACCGAAGAGCGCCGTGACGCCTTCGGCCTTCGCTGTATCGAGGCTGGTGACGCGCTTGAGGAGGTCTTGTGCGGCCAGTGATTGGGCAATGACGCAATCTTCGATCTTCTGCAACTGTTCGGCAGAGGCCGCTTGCGGCTGCGTGTAGTCGAAGCGCAATTTGTCCGGTCCCACCATGGATCCGGCCTGGTTCACGTGTGCGCCCAACACTTCCTTCAGGGCCGCGTGCAGCAGGTGCGTTGCGGTGTGATGGACTTCGATGGCGCGACGGCGAGGCTCGTCGACCGCGGCCTTCAGTTCTGCGCCGACCTTCAGGTCGGTGAGCGCGCGGCCGGTGTGGAGCCAGATGCCCTCTTCCGCCAGAGTGTCGTGGACGGCGAAGACCTCCACACCGCTGAGTTTGAGAGCGCCGAGGTCGCCGACCTGGCCACCGCCTGCTGCGTAGAAAGGTGTGCGGTCCAAAACCACCGCGCACTCCGTGCCCGCAGGGACACTCTCTACGACGGATTCGCCGACCACGAAGGCGAGAATGCGCGTTGGAGTGGAGTCGACCTCGTAGCCGACGAACTGGGTGCCGGACACGCCGGCGCGCCGCAGCCGCACTGCGCGCGATTCGGCGAAGACGTCGCCGCTCATCTCGCTGCCAGCGCGGGCGCGATCTCGCTGTTCTTCCATGGCGGCCTCATAGCCGCTGGCGTCGTACTCGAAACCGTGCTCCCGCACGACAACCTCGGTGATGTCCGAGGGGAAGCCGTAGGTGTCGTGAAGTTCGAAGGCGACGCGTCCGGGAAAAATGGAGGCACCGCGCTGATGCTTCAGGGCATCCAGTTCCACTTCAAGTCGCGCAATGCCGCGCGAGAAGACCTCACGGAAGCGCTCTTCCTCGGCTTGAGCGAGGGCTTGGATGGCTGACTGATGCTCACGCAACTCCGGGTAGGCTCCGGCCATGGTGGCGTGCAAGGCGGGTAAGAGATCGGCAAGGAACGGGCGTTGCACGCCCAGGGCGATCCCGTCGCGGACGGCGCGCCGCAGGATCTTTCGCACCACGTAGCCACGGCCCTCTCGGCCAGGCGCCGCGCCGTCGGCGATGCAGAAGAACACGGCGCGCGCGTGGTCGGCGATGCGGCGCATGCGCACGTCGTCGGCGGCATCATGTCCGTAATTGCGTCCGCAGATGCGCTGGATTTCCTCCAGCAAGGGCGCGAAGACGTCGGTGCCGAAATTATTGGCGGCGCCTTGCGCCACTGCCGCGATGCGCTCCAAGCCCAAGCCGACGTCAATGTTCTTGCGCGGCAGCGGCTCCAGCACTCCCCCGTCACGGCGGTTGTACTGCGTGAACACGAAGTTGCCCACCTCGAGAAAGCGATCCGGCAAGGAAGCGATGCTGCGGGGATCGGGCAGCGGTTCGCCGGGGCGTTGATCCCAATAGAGCTCGGAGCAGGGGCCGCAGGGGCCGTTTGGACCCTCGCTCGGTGCGGATGCGGGCCAGAAGTTTTCCTTTTCACCGAAACGGAATAGCCGCGATTCGGACAGTCCGATCACGTCCCTCCAGATGGCGAGGGCTTCGGCGTCTTCGGTGAAGACCGTGGCGACGAAGCGCTTCGGGTCCCAGCCGAGGCAAGTCGTGAAGAATTCCCACTCCCAGGGAATCGTTTCCCTTTTGAAGTAATCTCCGAAGGAGAAGTTGCCGAGCATCTCGAAGAAGGTGTGGTGGCGCGGCGTGGCGCCCACATTCTCCAGATCCGGCACGCGAAGACATTTCTGGGCCGTCGTGACGCGCTTGAGCGGTCGGCCGCGGCCGAGGAACTCGTCTTTGAATTGATTCATTCCCGCGCCCGTGAAGAGCAGCGTGGGATCGTTCGCCGGCACCAAGGCATCGGACGCCATCCGCTGGTGTCCCCGGGCTTCATAGAAGCCCAGGAACGCCTCGCGAATCTCAGCGACGGTGCGCGGTTGTCCCATCCTTGGCGCGCCGTCGTGCCTTACTTGCGGCCGCGCATGGCCGTGCGGGCCATCGGTCGGTTGGACTTGGTTCCTTTGCCGGACCCCTCTTCCGCCACCAAGGAGGCTTCCTCGACGGGGATGACGGGCGCCTTCACTGCGCCAGGCAGCAGGGCGGCGTGAATCTTGGCTTGAATGGTCGCCACGATTTCGTCGCGCAACTCCGGGTTTTCTTGCAGCAGGCGCCGCGCAGACTCACGCCCTTGGCCGAGCCGGATTTCTTCGCGGCCGGGAGGGCAGTAGGACATCCAGGCACCCGATTTCTTCACAACTTCGTGCTGCATGCCGGTGTCGAGGACGTCGCCTTCGTAGCTGATTCCGGAGCCGTACAGGATGTCGAACTCGGCGCGACGGAAAGGCGGCGCGACCTTGTTCTTGACCACCGTCACCTTGGTGCGGTTGCCGACGAATTCCTCCCCGTCTTTGAGCGCGCCGATGCGGCGCACGTCCATCCGGATCGAAGAGTAGAACTTGAGCGCGCGGCCGCCCGGAGTCGTTTCCGGGTTGCCGAACATCACGCCAATCTTCTCGCGGAGTTGGTTGATGAAGATCACGACGACCCGCGTCTTGCCGATCACCGTGGTGAGCCGGCGGAGCGCTTGAGACATCATCCGCGCTTGCACGCCGACGAAGGTGTCACCGATCTCTCCGTCCATTTCGGCTTTCGGAACCAGGGCAGCCACCGAGTCCACGACGATCACGTCTACGGCACCCGATTTGATGAATTGTTCGCTGATGTCCAGGCCTTCTTCTCCGGTGCTCGGCTGCGCGAGCAGGAATTTGTCTCCGGCGAGGTTCACGCCGATTTTCTTGGCGTATTCGGGATCGAAGGCGTGCTCCGCGTCCACGTAGAGCGCGAATCCGCCGAGCTTCTGCGCTTGGGCGATCACGCTCATGGCGAGCGTGGACTTGCCGCTCGACTCGGGTCCGTAGAGTTCGACGATGCGTCCGCGCGGCAAGCCTTTGCCGCCCAGTGCCTCGTCGAGCGAGAGCGAACCGGTGGGAATGCCTTCGATCTGGGGGCGCGGCGTTGCGGTCAAGTCCACCAAAGCCTCGGCGCCGTAGTCCTTGTGGACTTGCGCGAGGGCGGTCTGGATGGCTTTGTATCGTTCGCCGACAAGTGCAGGGGATGTGGGGTTTTTCTTCGTTGCCACGGGTCAATTCCTCGGTCCAGAGTGTAGGCCGCGGGTGCCTCCGGCTCCAGCCGCAGCCACCTTCTTGCCCTCCCCCTCACCACGCGTCCGCAGGCCGCGCGTAACCTCGAATTCTCAGCGCTCAGTCCACGCCCACGAAGGCCCGCAACTCGGCGCCCCGCCGCGCCAGTTCGGCCGGCTCGGCCTGGTCCAGGCCC
>CAZCXL010000049.1:0-11842 GCA_964502625.1 uncultured Planctomycetales bacterium
GCTCATTCGGTGTAGCCCAGCGCGGCGAGTTCCGCGCGGTGAGCTGCATCGAGAAAGGGCGAGTCTCGATTCGTCAGCGCGTTGCGCGCGCGATATTCGTTCATCTTGACGATCAAGCGCTGCGCCGACGGACCCGCGGCTTCCACCCTCATGGGGTGCGCCTCTTCCGGATCTTGCGCGAGGTCGTAGAAGCGCACACCGTTGGCATCCATCACGGCCTTGAGCATGCCATCGAAACCGGCCAAGGCTTCGCGTTGCGGGGCGTCGGGATCTTTGGAAATGCGAATCTCGCCGTAATAAATCCCTTCTCCAGCTTTTTCTCCGCGCAGCAGCGGCAGCAGTGAGCGCCCTTGCAAGGAGTCGGGCGCAGGCAGGCTCAGGAGTTCGAAGACGGTCGGTGCAAGATCAGGCAAGCCGACGCGCGTCGTCCGGCGGCCGGCGACGAAGCGCTTGGGCGCGTGAACGATCATGGGCACGTGCAGCACGCCTTCCCAAAGCAAGGAACCATGGCCAAGAAGATCGTGGTCTCCGGTCATCTCGCCGTGGTCTGCGACCAGCACCGTGAGCAACTCGCGCTGCCCTGCGGCTTGCGTGGTCATGTCCAGCAGCTCGCCCACCAGAGCGTCGGCTTCACGCACCGCCGCGTGATAGATGTGGCGGAAGGCTTCGGCATCGTCCGCGTCGTAGGCGCCGTCGTGCTTCCGCATGGAGTGGTTGAAGTCGGCCTGCTGTCCTACATCACAGCCTTCTTCAAACGGACCTTCATAGTCCGCGAGTTGTGCTGCTGCCCATGGACGAAGCGGCAACGGCGTGTGCGGCTCAAATAGGTGCACCCAGAGAAAAAACGGTCGATCATGCGGCTGCTCTAGCCATGCGCGCGCCATGCTCAGAGTTTCGTGTCCCGGACGCGTGGCATCACCGGAGGTGCGCTTCGCGTCGCTCTGCACTGCGAATCCTTGGCCGAGATTACCGGAATGCAAGATGGCCTTGAAGCTGACGAAGGCCGCGGTTTCCCAACCGGCCGCGCTCAAGCGCTCGGCCAAGGTCTCGGCTTCGTCCACCAGTGAGTCGCCGTTCCAGCGCACGCCGTGCGCTCCCGGATACAGCCCGGTGAACATCGTGGCGTGCGCGGGAAAGGTGGTGGCCATCGGCGTGACCGCGTTCTCGAAGAGCACGCCCGATGCCGCCAAGCCGTCCATCTGCGGCGTATGTCCTCCGGGGTTGCCATAGCAGCCGAGCGCATCCGCGCGCAGGGTGTCCACGGTGATCAACAACAAACAGGGCGCGTCTGGCGGCGGCAGGGCCACCGGAGTCGAGCGGTCCGCACATGCACCCAAAGCCAAGGGGACGGCCCAAAACCAGCGGTGGGACGCGGCGCAAGTGAAGAGTCCTGCGCGGCTTGCGATCATGATGGGAGTATATTGACGGCGCGCGACGCAGGCCACGCCGAGCGAGGCGGGAGCGACGCGCATGCGATCAGCACTGGCATGAAGGTTCTCGCAACGGCGCTCCCCGGAGTCCTGCTCATCGAGCCGCGGGTTTTCGCGGATGAGCGCGGCGCTTTCTGGGAGAGCTGGCGCGCCGACCGCTACGCGCAGGCGGGCATTCCCGGTCCGTTCCTGCAGGACAATGTTTCTCGTTCGCGCCGCGGCGTACTGCGCGGTTTGCACTTCCAAGATCCGCGTCCGCAAGGGAAACTGGTCTCCGTGCTCGAGGGCGCGGTTTATGACGTTGCCGTGGATCTGCGTCCGAGTTCGCCCCAGTTCAGGCGCTGGATCGGTGTGGAGCTCTCGCAGGAGAATGGGCATCAACTTTGGATTCCGCCGGGCTTCGCACATGGTTTTTGCGTGCTCTCCGAATCCGCCCTCTTCTCCTACAAGTGCACGGAGCTCTATCTCCCGGAAGCGGACGCGGGCCTCCGTTGGAATGACCCGGAACTCGCAGTGCAGTGGCCGGTGGCAAGCCCCATCCTCTCGCCGAAGGACGCGGCTTTGCCCAGTCTGGCAGAGTGGCTCGCGCGTCCATGAGATTCTTGCTGTGGATCATTACAGCGCTGCTGGCCGGATGCGCCCGCGCGCCGCAGACGGACGCGGCTCCGGTAAAGCGCGTGGTGTTCGTGCTGGTGGACACGTTGCGCTACGACCACTTCGGCCGCGCCGGAGATCCGCGCGGACTCACGCCGCGGCTCGATGCCTTGGCCGAAGAAGGCGCATGGTTTCCTCGCGCGCTCGCCGCCGCGTCGTGGACACGACCTTCGCTGGCTTCAATCTTCACCGGATTGCACCCTGGAGCACACGGAGTGGAGGACGGCCACGATGCGCTGCCTCCGGAATTGCCCACCATTCCGCAACTACTCTCCGCCGCGGGCATGACTTGCCTTGCCGTGTCGGCGAACGCCAACGGCGGCCCCGCCTTCGGCTTCGATCGCGGGTTTGATCGCTTTCGCGTTCCGCTTGAGCGACGCGGCTATCCAGATGATTTTGCGAAGATTCCCGGTGACGTCGTCGTCGCCAAGGGCTTGGAACTTCTCGCTGAAGTGGGGGACCAAGAATCCTTCTTCCTCTTTCTCCACCTGCTGGATCCGCACGATCCTTACCTGGAACACCCTGGCTTGCTGAACACTCCCGAGCCGGATGGGCGCTTTCAGGGCGCGCGCCAAGATCTGCGCCGCATGGACGCCGAAGATCCCAGCGCCGTCACGGAGCAGGATCGCGAGCGGGTGCGCTGGCTCTACTCCGGCGAGGTCCGATTTGCGGACGAGTGCATCGGCCGCTTGCTCGACGCCCTCGCTGCCCGGGGCTGGCTGGAAGACACTCTCGTCGTCATCACCAGTGATCACGGCGAGGAACTTTGGAACCATGGCCGACGGGGACACGGCCACTCGCTCTACCAGGAGCTGGTGCACGTTCCCATGATCTTGCGCTATCCGCCCGCGCTGGGCTTGGGCGGGCGCAGCGTGGCCAGCATGGCGCACCACGTGGATCTCATGCCGACCATTCTCAACTATTGCGGAGTGCCAGTGCCGGAAGGACTCCCAGGCCGGGATCTTCGGCCAGCCGTGGCCGATGCGGCGCGCGCGAGTGGGCCTGGCTACGTGGTCAGTCAACTCAACCACTTTGGCGTGACGCTGGAATGCGTTACCGACTTCTCCCTGAAGCGGATCATGGACCCCACGAGCGCTCAGGAAGCACTCTTCGATCTGCGCGTGGACGGAGGTGAGCAACACCCGTTGCCAGATCCGGCTGCTGCTGGAGCGGCCGCCCTGCGCCAATTCCACGCGGCCATCCTCGAGCAGATTCGGCGCTCGCGCGCGGAAGGCGTGCGCCCTGCACGGCCCGAGCTCGGCGCGGACGTGCGCGCGGAACTGGCGGGGTTGGGCTATGCCGGCGATTGATTGCGCCCTCGGGCCTTCCGCGAAAACGCAGATGCGGGCTCGCGGTCAGCGGGTTACATTGAGGGCCTCATTTCCCAGATCAGCGGGCCAACAGTGCGCCGCCGCCACGTTTTAGACACGTCGATTTCATGCGCATCCTGCTCCTCGGCTCGGACGGTCAGCTCGGTACTGAGCTTCGCCGCGCCACGCCGCAGGGCGCGGAGTTGCATGCGCCCTCTCTCGCAGAGGCTGATCTGACACGTTTGGACGCATTGCAGAAATTGATTCGGGAGTTGCGCCCCGCCTTCATCCTGAACGCCGGGGGCTACACCGCAGTGGATCGCGCCGAAGCTGAGCCAGGCTTGGCGCGGGCCATCAACGGCGAGGGGCCCGCCATGCTCGCGGACGAAGCCGCCAGGCTGGGTGCTGGAATGATTCACTATTCCACGGACTACGTCTACGGTGGCAATCAATCCCGCCCGTGGACCGAAGCCGATGCCGCCACTCCTTGCAACGTCTACGGAGTGACCAAGCTCGCGGGCGACTTGGCGGTGCTCGGTTCGCGCGCGCGCGCCGTGGTGCTCCGCACCTCCTGGGTCTACGCGGCGCACGGCAACAACTTCGTGCGCACCATGCTGCGTCTGGGCCGCGAGCAGGAGCAGCTGCGCGTGGTCAGTGATCAGACAGGATGTCCTACATGGGCGCGTGACCTAGCCCGCGTCTCATGGACCCTGGTCGAGCGTGGCTGCGAACCCGGCGGACTCTTCCACTGCGCTGGCTCAGGCGCAACTTCCTGGCATGGCTTCGCGGAGCGCATCTTCACGCTCGCGCGCACGCGGCCCGCAGGCTCCGGCTTGCGCGTGCAAGAAGTGGCGGCGATCGCAACCTCCGACTGGAAGACGGCAGCGCAACGTCCTCTGCAATCCGCGCTGGACTGCTCCCGACTGGAGCGAGAGCACGGAATGCGGCTCCCGGCGTGGCAAGAATCGCTCGCGGCGTGCATCGACGAGATTGGCGCGTTGACTACCGCCGGAGCCGCGCGATGAAGCGCGCCGTCACTTTCTGGCAGAAGGCGCGTCGCTTCGATCAAGACCTCAAAGAGCGCGGCGCGACCCGTAGCCAGCGCTTCTCCATGCTCGCGCGGAAGGTGCGGGGAGTGCTGATTCCGGCCGGAACTCGCCGCTACCGCATTTATTCAGCGGTGTGCCGTCCGCTCGCGCGTCCATTGCTCTCGTGGGCGCACCGGCAGCGCAAGGGCGATCTGCCGCTTTGGGATCGCTGGGAAGAGTTCCAGCCGGTCGAAGGCGAATTTGAGGACCAAGAGATTCTCGAGTTCCCGAGCTCCGACGCGCCGCGCTGTTCGATTCTCATTCCGGTGTTCGGAAAGTGGAGGCACACCTACACCTGCCTGCGTTCCGTGCTACGCAACAGCGCAGGCGTGAGCTACGAAGTGTTGGTGCTGGACGATTGCTCCAAGGACGAAACTTCGCGGCTGGCGCAGATCGTGCGCGGCGTGCGCTTCGTGCGGCATCCGCAGAATCTTGGATTCCTTCGCAATTGCAATGAAGGCGCCAAACACGCGCGCGGCGAGACGCTGCTCTTCCTCAACAACGACACCGGCGTCGAGCCGGGCTGGCTCGCGGCTCTTCATCTTGCGCTGGATCAAGACCCTGCCACCGGCTTGGTGGGGGCAATGCTGTTGGGCGCGGACGGAAGAGTGCAAGAGGCCGGCGGAATCGTCTGGCACGACGGCAGCGGATGGAACTATGGCCGCGGTGCCGATCCGCAGTCGGCTGAGTACGGCTACCTCAAAGAGGTGGACTATTGTTCCGGCGCCTGCATTTTGATTCCCGCGGCGCTGTGGCGGAGCATCGGAGGCTTCGACGATCGATTTGCTCCCGCCTACTACGAGGACACCGATCTCGCCTTCGCCGTGCGGGCTGCGGGTCGCAAGGTCGTCTACCAGCCTGCAGCCAAAGTCGTGCATCTGGAAGGCGTCACGCACGGAACGGACGTCGGCGCTGGCCTGAAGCGCTATCAAGAACTCAACCGCGCGAAGTTCGTGGAGAAATGGGCGGGAGTGCTCGCCCGCGAGCAGAGCAGTGGCCCGGACCATCTCTTCCGCGCGCGCGATCGCGGACAACGCCGCGAAGTGGTGTTGGTGGTGGACCACCTAGTCCCCGCCTGGGATGCGGACGCCGGCTCGCGCCTCAGCTACCTCTACATGCGGCTCCTGTTGCAAGAGGGCTACCGCGTCTGCTTCGCTCCAATGAACTATTTCCCCGCGCAGCCGCATACGCGTCGTCTCGAGGCGCTCGGAATCGAAGTGCTGCACGGGCACGAATATGGCGCGCGTCATTCCGAGTGGCTGGCCCGAAACGGGCGGCACCTCCATGCGGTCTACCTGCATCGGCCTCACGTCGCGGCCGCGTATCTCCCGCATCTGCAAGAACACGCGCCGCAAGCGCGTCTGATCTACCAGTGCCATGACCTGCACTTCTTGCGGGAACAGCGCCGCCATGAGGCGGAAGGACGCAAGGGCACCGCGCCCGAGGCCGAGCGTTGGCGCGCGATCGAAGAGCGCGTGCTGGCGGCGGTGCACGTCGTGCACACCCCCAGCGTTTTTGAACGGGATTGGATCGTGGAGCACTTTCCCGGGAAAACCGTGCGCGACGTCCCGATTTACTTCTGGGACGAAATGCCGATTGACGGCGCGCCCGCTGATGGCGGTGATTTGCGCGCGCGTAGCGGACTGCTGTTCGTCGGGGGATTCCGGCACCCGCCGAATGAAGACGGAATTACGTGGTTCACGCGCGAAATCTGGCCGCTGATTCGTGCCGCGGAGCCACAAACGCAATTACATCTCGTCGGAGGACATCCGAACGCGGAGATGCGCGCGCTCCACGGCGAGGCAGTGCGTGTGCACGGACGCCTCGGCGATGAAGAGCTCGACAGCGCCTATCTCGGAGCACGCGTAGTGGTGGTGCCTCTGCGCTACGGCGCAGGAGTGAAGGGAAAACTGATCGAGGCCTTCGCGTGGGGAGTTCCTGTGGTCACGACTTCCGTGGGCGCCGAGGGCGTCGCCGACGTGCAAACCGCGGCAGCAATTGCCGACGAGCCGCAAGCCTTTGCGGCCGCGGTGCTGAAGTTGCTGCGCGATGAAGCCGCCTGGAGGCGCGCGCGGTTGGGAGGACTCGAGCTCATTGCGCGCGGATTTTCGACCGAACGGGCGCGTGCTATCATCCGCGCCGATTTCGCGCGCGCGCCCGAACTCGGACGCCCGGTCGTCCGTACTGAGCCGCGCGAGGCCGCGCGATGAGACTCAGCAGAAGGTGATGGCAGCGCTCTCCCGTCCGGTTCTCTGCCACTTTCACATCTTCAAGAACGCGGGCACTTCGCTCGACGGTGCCTTGAAGCGTGAGTTCGGAATCGGCTTCGCCGAGCACGACGGACCGCGCCCGAACTACTGCTTGGCGCCCGAAGAAGTGCGCGCATTCGTCGAACCGCGCGCGGCCTTGCGCGCATTTTCGAGCCACCAAGTACGATTTCCGCTGCCCGAGATTGCAGGCCTGCGCTGGTTGACCGCCTTTCTGTTGCGGCACCCGCTGGATCGCGCCGCATCGGTCTATCGCTTCGAGCGCAAGCAACGCGGGAGCAGTCCCGGCGCAATCCACGCCAAGCGCCTCGATCTCAGCGGCTACGTGCGTTGGCGGATCGCGCAGGGAAAGCATAATTTGCTCTGCGATTTCCAAACTGCATTTCTGTCCTCTAATCCGGCTCTCGGCGCGCGCCGTGCCGAACTGCCGATCGCGCTCGCCCGGCTCGAAGAAGCCGCCATCCTGGGTTCCGTGGAGCGCATGGATGAGAGCCTGGCCTGCGCGGAGCGCACTTTGGCCGCGGATTTCCCCGGCCTGGATCTTTCCTGCCGTCCGCAGAACGTGAGCGGCGCGCGCAAAGCCGAATTCGCTGAGCGGCTTGCTGAGTTGCGCGCCGAGTTGGGTGAGGCGCTCTTCGCCGAGCTCGAGGAGCGCAACCAGAAGGATTTCGCCCTGCTCGCACGCATGGACGAGCTGCTCAACACCCGCCTGTCCGCGCTCCCCGACTCGGCGGCCGCGGTCGCCGAGTTCAAATCGCGATGCGCCTCGCGTCGTGGCGCGGAAGTGGCATGAGCAGCGCCGCCGAACCTGTCGTCGTTTGCGTGCTCGGCATGCACCGTAGCGGCACCTCGCTCCTGACGCGGCTGCTGAATCACACGGGTCTCGCGCTTGGCGAGCCGGGGCGGCTGGCGCGCGCCGCGGCTGACAATCCGCGCGGATTTTGGGAGCACGAAGGTTTGCGCGCCGTCAACGATGCATTGCTTCACTCTTTTGGCGGATCATGGATGTTCCCGCCAGATCTCCCCGCCGGATGGCTGCGTGATCCGCGCGTGGAGTCGGTGCGCGCGCTGGCGCGCGACATCCTCTCCCGTGAGTTTGAAGGCGTGCAACTCTGGGGATTCAAAGATCCGCGCACTTCGCTGCTCGTGGATTTTTGGCGCGAGTTATTGCCCGGGCGCATCGCCTGGATCGTGGCCGTGCGCAATCCGCTCGAGGTGTCCGAATCCCTCAAGCGCCGCAACGGGTTCCCTTCGGTGCTGGCCGAGGACCTCTGGTATGCCTATACCCGGGCCGCGCTCTTGGGCACGCGCCCGGGAGAGCGCTCGATCGTTCATTACGAGCAGCTCCTCGCGCAGCCCGTCGAGGAGGTCCTCCGGTTGATCCGCGAACTGAATTTGCCTTGTCCGCGACCCGATGCCGCGGCCGTGGCCGCAATGCGGGAAGAAGCGAGCGTCGCGCTGCGTCACCACAGTCACGGCATGGAGGAAGTCGCACGCTCAGAAGATCTGCTGTCGTCCACGCGAGAGCTGTATCAACGCCTGTGGCAGGGCCAAGACCCGGGTTCATTGGAGCCCACGGAGCAATTGGGCGCCCATGGCGTGCCTCGCCCCTTTGCCGGTCTCCGTCGCGAAGTCGCGCGTCTGGTGGATGAGCAAGAGCGCATGCGCAGTGCCTTGACCGACCACGAGCAGCAGGCCACCGAGGCGCGCACTCGCCTCACGGGAATCGAGGAGCGCCACGAACGAGAGGTCTCCGAGTGGCGCGAAGAGGCGATCCAGCTCCGGCATGAGAATCAGTTGCTCAAATTGCGCGCGGAACATCGTTTCGGCGAGCGTCTCCGGCGGGTTTGGCGGCGACTGCGCAGCGAAGACCCGCAAGCCTAGAATGCCGGGCAACCGGCATGCTGTTCCGCCGATCCCGAGAGACCCGCGCTGCCGCACTAGAGGCTCGTAAAGCGCCGCTGGGGGCTGCCCGCCCGCTGTTTCTATTCGGCGCGCCGCGCTCGGGCACCACGCTGCTCTGCCGCATTCTCAACGCGCACCCGCGCGTGTTGATGACCAACGAGACGGCGGTTTTCTTGCAACTTTCGGAAGCCGTGGATAAGAGCCGTGGCGGTTCGAAGAACGGCATCGTTTACGGCAAGCAACACCACGAGCGCTGGGCCGATTTCCTTGATGGCCGGGCGACTGCCCTGGTCGAAGACTACTACGCGGAATTGGCGAAGATCGAAGGTAAAGGCGAACTCAGTTACTGGGGCGAAAAGCACCCGCACTTCGTCACCTGCCTGGACTTCCTGGCCGCGCACTGGCCGACGGCTCATTTCGTCACGATCGTCCGCGACCCGCGCGACGCCGCGTGCTCGATCGGCGAGATGACCGGCAAGGGCCCCGCGCGCGGATTGGAAGTCTGGCGCAACTTCACCCGCACCACGGAGAAATTCCTCGCCGCGGTCCCGAGCGAGCGCAAGGCCTTTCTCAAATATGAAGAGTTGGTCGCCGACTACGCCGGAGTGAGCGCGCGCTTGTTCGCAACCCTGGGGCTGCAGATGGATCCGGCAGTCCACGAGCACCTCGAGCGCTTCCGCGACGTGGACGCACATCGGCTCTCGCCGGGAGTGATCAACGGAATCCGCCGCACGGTCGAGAAGAAAGACTACGCCGCAACCGCCGTCGGCCGCTACATGCGGGACATGAGTCCAGAAGATCTGGCCACCGCCGACGAGATGGTCGGCGAATGGCTCGACCGCTACGGCTACGCGCGCACCGCCGCCACGCGCTGACATGGGGATCGTTCAACAGGTCACAGGCGTGTGGCAACGCCGCGCGCTCGCCGGCGCTTTTCTTTCCCTGGACATGCGGCTGAAATACCGGCGCTCTTCGCTCGGCTTTTTGTGGTCCTTGTTGAATCCAGTGCTGATGTTGACGGTGATGGCGCTCGCCTTCAGTTTCGTGTTCGAGCGCGGCAGCGGACGCGGCTCCTTCGCGCTGCACCTCTTCGCTTGTCTGCTGCCTTGGCAGGCACTTGCCGGAGCCGTCGAGCAGGGCGGACGTTCCCTGGTGCGCGGCGAAGGGCTACTGCTCCAATACCCGCTCCCGAAGTTGATGCTGCCGCTGCGACGGGTGGTGTTCGCCTTCACGGAGTACCTGTTCGCCATTCTGGCACTAGTGTTGGTCGCCGGCTTCATCGGTTTCCGACCGAGCTGGGCCCTCCTGTGGCTGCCGCTCGGCGTGACTCTGCTCTTTCTGTTTGCGATGGGGTTGGCTACGGCGACCGCAGTGGCCATGGTCTACTTCCGTGACGTCACCCATCTGGTCAGCGTGGGGATGCGTGCGTGGTTCTATCTCACGCCGATCTTGATTCCCTATACGGCCATTCCCGACTCGGTGGCTTTGTACGCGAAACTCAACCCGGCCTTCCACCTGATCAAAATCTTTGACGACGTGATCAACCTCGGAGTTTCTCCCAGTGCGGAAACCCTTGTCATCGCGAGCTTGATTTCCCTCTTCACCTTGTTCGTCGGGCTGGCCGTCATGTCTGCCCACGAACACAAACTGGTGTTCCGCCTATGAGTGGAGGCCCGCACATCCGCTTGAAAGACGTCGGGCTGGTCTTCCGGCTCTACTCGAACCGCCGGCCGAGCCTGAAGGCTTCCTTCGTGTCCAACCTGCGTGGAGGAGTGGAGGAATACGAGGAGCTGCACGCCTTGCGGGGCATCAATCTGGAGATCAAGCCCGGCGAGCGCGTGGGCATCATCGGCCCCAACGGCGCGGGCAAGACCACCATGCTCCGTCTGCTCGCGGGAATCTATCTTCCTTCGAGCGGCACTGTCGAAGTCGAGGGATTCGTGGTGCCCCTGTTCCGCATGGGTCTTGGTTTCGAAGCCGAACTCACCGGAGAGGAAAACGTGGTCCAGGCCGGCGCACTGCTTGGAATCTCCGCGAAGCACATGCGCACGCGCGCCGACGACATCTTCAACTTCGCCGAACTACGCCGCTTCCGCGACACACCGCTCAAGTATTACTCCCGTGGCATGACCACCCGTCTTGCTTTCGCCACCGTCTGTGAGGTGGAGCCGCAGGTGTTGTTGCTCGATGAAGTCTTCGGCGGCGGCGATCTCTCCTTCCGCGAGAAGGCCGTCAAGCGCATGCAAGATCTGATCCTGCGTACGCCGATCGTGGTGATGGTTTCGCATTCCATGAGCACGGTGCGCGACGTCGCCAATCGCGTCATTTGGCTGCAGGAAGCCGTGACGAAGATGGACGGCGAACCGGGAGCGGTTATTTCCGCCTATGAGGCTTCCTGCACCTGAGCTAGCGGTCTCGCTGGTCACGCATGCGCCCGATTTCGCGCTGCTGGAGGAAGTGCTCGGTGCGCTCGACGCAGCCCTCGCGCGTGCGCGCGCCGACGGTGTGCTATCTAGGGCTCGCCTGATCCTTGTGGACCACGGACCCGGAGTGAGTGAGCGGCTTCAATGCCTCGCAGCCGCGCACGGCGCCCAACGGATCGTGCCAGAGTCGAACCGAGGCTTCGGCGCCGGCCACAACCTGGCACTGCGAGACGCCAAGGAAGAATTCTTCCTCGTTTTGAACCCGGACGCAGAATTGGATTCGGATGCCCTGATCGAAGGTCTGCGCGTGCTGGGCGCGGATCCTTCCATCGCCCTCGTGGCTCCGCGCGTGGACACCGGACCCGGCGGGCCACAGCACCTGTGCAAGCGCGAGCCGGACTGGTGGACCTTGTTCCTTCGCGGTTTCGCGCCGGCCTGGCTGCGGCGGCGCAATCAAGCCCGGCTCGATCGCTACGCAATGGCCGATCTCGATCCGGATCGTGCGCAGGACGTGCCGCTCGCCAGTGGCTGCTGCATGTTGATGCGCGCCTCCGCCTTCCACCAAGCCGGCGGCTTTGACGAACGCTTCTTTCTTTACTTCGAAGATTTCGATCTCTGCAAGGCACTGCGCGCCCACGGCGGCCGCATTCACTACAGCCCGGACATGCGCGTGCGCCATCATCGCGGCGGGGCGGCCAAGAAGGGCGGACTTCACCGCCGACTGTTCCTGGCATCGGCATGGAAGTATTTTCGCAAGCACGGATT
>CAZCXL010000050.1:0-11521 GCA_964502625.1 uncultured Planctomycetales bacterium
CAGTTTTGTCCAGGCTGCACCTTGCCGGCCTTTTCATAGATGCTGCAACCAACTTCCGCGGATCCCGTGAACGAGATGAAGCGCGTGAGCGGATGCTCGACGAAGGTGTTGCCGACTTCGGTGCCGCCGCCAGGAATGAACTGCAGCACGCCCGGAGGCAGACCGACTTCCTTCATCAGATCCACGAACATCGAAGCGATGCCCGGAGCGTCGCTCGACGGTTTGAGCACTACGGTGTTGCCCGTCACGAGCGCGGCGCTGGTCATGCCGACCAGAATCGCCAGCGGGAAGTTCCACGGCGGGATGACTGCGCCCACGCCAAGCGGCACGTAGACCAGCTCATTGTGCTCGCCCGGCATGGGAGTGATCGGCTGACGGCGCGCATAGCGCAGGGCTTCGCGCGCATAGAACTCGAGGAAGTCGATCGCTTCCGCGGTGTCTCCGTCGGCTTCTGCCCAGTTCTTGCCGACCTCGAACACCATCATCGCCGAGAACTCATTCTTGCGCAGGCGCATGATGCGCGCCGCGCGGAAGAAATACTCCGCGCGCTCTTCGGCGCTCAGGCGCGACCAAGTTCCGAAGGCTTTGTGCGCGCCCACGATCGCGGCGAGCGCGTCTTCGCGGCTGCCTTTGGCGGAGTTGGCGACCACGCGCGCGGGTTTGCCCGGGTCGTGGGATTCGAAGGTGCCGGCCTTGCCTTCACGGTCCGTGCCGTCCAACCACAGGCGCACCACGACCGGGAAAGAGGCTTCAACCTTGTTGAGAGCCTGCTGGAAGGCAGCGGCCTCTCCCTCCTGACTGAAGTCGAGGAAAGGTTCGTTGACGAAAGGAGTGAGTTCGGAAAGCGTGCGCATGGACTTCAGGGTGCGGGAACCGGACGGGGGACCGGCCGCGCGAGGAGGAATTCTGCCAGATCCGCCGCGCTCCGTGCGGCATGTCCTGCGCCGCGAGATTCGGAGGGCTCGGTCAAGGGCGGCAGCAAGCCAAATTCGGCCTTCATGGGCTGAAAGGAGCGTGCCGGCGACTCTGCCACATGGTGCGCCAGCGCGCCTAGCAGAGTGGTGCGTGGCGGCGCACAAGGATCTTCACCGGCCAGGCGGCGGAGCACGCCCTGCGCGGCCAGCAGGCCGGAGGCGATGTTCCCCAGGTAGCCTTCCATGCCCGTGATCTGGCCGGCGCAGAACAGTCCGGGTCGCGCGCGGAACTCCAGCCCGGAGTTGAGCAGTTTCGGCGCGTTGAGGAAGGTGTTGCGATGCATGCTGCCAAGGCGGACAAACTCGGCGCGCTCCAGACCGGGAATGGTGCGCAGCAAGCGCTCTTGGTCCCCGTGGCGAATGTTGGTTTGGAAGCCCACGAGGTTCCACAGCCGTCCCGCGGCATCTTCCCGCCGCAACTGCAGCACTGCCCAAGGGCGATGTCCCGTCCGGGGATTGCGCAGACCCACGGGACGCATGGGACCGAAACGCAAGGTGTCGGGCCCGCGCGCGGCGATCTCTTCGATCGGGAGACAGCGCTCGAAGAAGGCGCGGGCACGCGGATCAGCGGCCTCGAATTCCTTAAGCGGGTGCGCCGGGGCCGCGCGCAAATCCTTCACAAATTGCTCGTACTGCAACTTGTCGAGCGGGGCGTTGAGGTAGTCATCCCCGTCGCGGCCCCAGCGGGTCGCCGCGTACACCACCGAGTGGTCAATGGAATCGCCGACGATCACTGGCGCAATCGCGTCGAAGAATGCGAGGTGTTCTTCGCCGGTTAAGCGCGCCAGGTCTTCCGCGAGCGCCGGACTGGTGAGCGGTCCGCTAGCGAGAATGCAGGGCCGTGCTTCGGGCACGCTCCGCACTTCCTCACGGCGCAGTTCGACGAGCGGATGGGCCTCGAGCGCTGCCGTCACAGCGGCTGCGAAGGCCTCGCGATCCACAGCCAGGGCGCCGCCAGCGGGCACGGCGTGCCGCTCCGCGAGGTCCAGCAGCCGGCAGTCCATGCTGCGTAACTCGCTCTGCAGGACTCCCCCTGCCCGATCGGCCAGACGGGAGCCCAGCGAGTTCGAGCACACCAACTCGGCGCAGTCGGCGCTCCGGTGCGCCGCCGTGGTCTGCAGGGGCCGCATCTCGTAGAGCCGCACCCGCAATCCGGCGTTCGCCAGTTGCCAAGCCGCCTCGGAGCCTGCGAGACCCGCGCCGACGACTACCACGTCCGCAGGGGAATGCACCAAGGTTCTCGCGTGGGGCGTCGTCAAAAGGGGCTTCTTCCACTCCGAATCCCTAGAATAACGAATCATGCTGACGCTGATCTTCCTGGCAGTCGCTTGGGGCGTGCAGGAGCCGCCCGCTTTGGTGCGCTCGGCGCCGACCGTGTTGGACCGAGTCACGGTGTACGACGGTCAAGCCCTGGTCGAGCGCGTGGCCGCAGCCAGTGCCGATCTGGCGGGCCCGATGACCTTGGTGCTCGGACCGTTCCCGGCATCGGCCAACCCCGCTTCTTTCCAGACGGAGGTAACCTCCGGCGAAGTCCAGGTGCTTGGACTGGAGTTGCGGACCCGGGCCGGCGAAGCACTTGCGGAAGGGGATCGTGAGCGCCTGCGCGCCATGCTCGAAGAGCGGCGCACCGCGCACCGTGGCGTGCAGACGGAATTGACCGCGGTGCAATCAGCCAAGGACGCCATCTCGGGACTGATCCAAGGACTGGCGGCGGGCGGAAGGGAGCCGCTCTCTTTGATTGCCGCAGAAGATCTCGTGCGTTTTGTGCGGGCGCAAATGTTGGCGATTGACGCCGACGAAGCCCGTCTCGAGCGGAGTTCACGCGCTCTTGAGAAGGAGATGGCAGACCTGGAGCTGCAGCTCGAGACCGGCGGACAGCGCGGCACCGAGCGCTATCAAGAGTTGCGGTTGGCCCTGCATTTCCTGCGTCCGGGTGATGCCACGGTGCGCATTGCCTACCTCGTCAACGGCGCGTCCTGGGATCCCACCTACGACGTGCGGGTTGCGCCGGACCTCACCGGCGTGAGGGTGGGTTTCGTCGCCCAAGTGCAGCAGAGCACGGGCGAAGATTGGAACGAAGCCGAGATTTTGCTCTCCACCAGCGCTCCGAGCATCGGTCTCGATCCGCCGCTGCCGCCGGTGCGCGTGGTGTTCCCGGGAGGGGCGCTCCTGAGTGAATTGGGGTATGTGGGCTACACCGCAGCAGGTACCGAGCGCTCAATGGAAGATGCCGACGCCAACAAGGCGCCGGAAGTCGCTTACCGCGACTTCGGCCTCTCCGCGCAGTTCGTGCTCCCCGGCCGCCGGAATCTTCCCTCCAACGGCGAACCGCACCGCTTCGCGATCCGCGAAGTCCCGCTGCAGGTGCGGCCCTATCGCTACGTCGTGCCTTCGATGAGCGATCACGCCTACTTGCGCGCCGACGTCACGCTCGCGAGCGGCACACCGCTACTTGCTGGTCGCGCGCGGATCTTCCTGGGCCCGGACTATCTGGGCGAGGCCTCCTTCCCGCTGATGCGCGTAGGCGATGGAACCACTCTGAATCTCGGCGTGGATCCGAACCTGAGCGTGGAATGGGAAACGATTCAGAACGATCGCGAGGACCCGAGTCGCTTCTCGCTCTCCTCGACCTCGCGGATCACGCGCGTCTACCGCGCCTCGCTGCGACTGTCCGCGACGGCGCGCGGCCCGGTTGAGGTGGTGGTGGAAGAGGCTCTTCCCCTCAGCCGTGACGGCCGCATCGAGGTGAAAGGCGTGCAGCTCCAACCCGCGCCGCTCGGCGACGAGAAAGATCTCCGCGATCGCAGCGAGCGCGGTCTACACCGCTGGCGGCTGAGACTGTCGCCCGGCGCCACCGAGAGTGTGCGCTACGGCTACGTGCTCTCCTTTGATGAAGAACTGAATCCGATCGTGAGCGAAGATTGAATCGTCCCGTTCGCGTTCGCTTCGCACCGTCGCCGACCGGGAAACTCCATCTGGGTGGCGCGCGCACTGCGCTGTTCAACTGGGCCTTCGCCCGGAGGCACGGCGGCGCCTTCGTTCTGCGCATCGAGGACACCGACGTTGAGCGCAACTCCGAGGAGTCGCTGCGCTCCATTCTTTCCTCCTTGCGTTGGCTGGGATTGGATTGGGATGAGGGTCCTGAAATTGGAGGTCCGCACCTGCCCTACTCCCAGTCAGAACGCTTCCCGCTTTATGCGGCGGCTGCTCGGCGAGGTTTGGAGGAAGGATGGCTCTATCGCTGCTTCACGCCGGGGGAAGAGATCGAGCAGCAGCGCGAAGCGGCGCGCGCTGCGGAGGTGAATTGGCGCTTTGATCCGCGCTCACGCGCGCTGTCTCCGGACGAGTCCGAGCGGCGAGCCGCAGCGGGGGAGCCGTCCGTGCTGCGCGTGCGCGTCCCTGAAGGCGAAGTCCTGTGCATCCGCGATCACGTGCGGGGCGAAGTCAGTTTTGCCTCCGAGCAAATCGAGGACTGGGTGGCGGTGCGCTCCGGAGGCGTGGCGACCTACAACTTTGCTTGTGTCGTGGACGACTCGGCCATGCAGATCAGTCATGTGATCCGCGGTGAAGAGCACCTCGTGAACACGCCGAAGCAATCCTTGCTCTACCGAATGCTCGGAGCGATCGAGCCTGAATACGCGCACGTGCCGCTCATCCTCGGTCAGGACGGCAAGAAGCTTTCGAAGCGCACGGGAGACACCGCGGTCGAAGATTACCGCGCGAAGGGCTATCCGCCGGATGCGCTCTTCAACTTCCTGTGTCTGCTCGGTTTCGCCATTGACGACAAGACCACGGTGTTCGGACCGGAGCAATTGGTCGCGCACTTCGACTTGGCCCGGCTGCAGAAGGCGGGCGCGATCTTCGACGTCGAGAAGCTGCACTGGTTGTGTGGCGAGTACTTGCGAACCGGAGGCGCGGAAGCCTTGGCGCGGCACGCTCTGCCCTGGATGCAGGCCGCCGGTCTGGCCTCCGCCGCGCCCGATGCGGCCGAGCGGGCCCGCCTCCAAGAGATTGCAAGCGCCTTTCTGCCGCGGGTCGGGCTCTACGCGGATCTCCCTGCGCAATCCGCGTTTCTCTTCGCCGAACAACTTACCTGCGACGAACCCGCGCGGCTGGCGCTGGCTGTGCCTGAGGCACTCGCCGCGCTCACCGCGGCCGCCGAAGCACTCGGCGCAAGCGCGTGGCCTCCTGCAGATCTGAAGGCGCTGCTGCAACAGGCTGCCGCCGCTGCGGGACTCAAATTTGGCGCGTTGATGAAGCCGCTCCGCGCTGCACTCACGGGCACACTCGGTGGCCCGGAGTTGGCGGACGTCGTGCGCTTGCTCGGACGCGAACGCACCTTAGCGCGCTTGCGCGTCGCCATGCTTGTGCCGCGCGGATGAGCGGGCAGGCAAGCGGCCCTGAGCAAGCGTTCGCGGCACTTGCCGCCCGGCCGTGGAAGCGCACCGCCTGGCCCGGCATCCGGCTTTCCTTCCTCACGGACGCGGCCGGCGCACCGCGCGCAGTGTTGATCGCCATGGACCCCGGATGTGCCTATCCGCGCCACCGCCATCTCGGTGACGAAGAGGTGCTCGTGCTCGCGGGCGCCTACGAGGACGCGTGGGGCGTGCACACGGCCGGTGAGTTCCTGGTGAACGCAGCAGGCAGCGTGCACCGCGCGACCGCAGGCGAGGCGGGTGCGCTGCTCTGGGCGCGGGTGCCCGCAGGCATCGAGGTCTTGGAGGATCCGCCCGGCGGGGGATAGAATGTCCGGCCTTCTGCGGCGCCCTCTCCAGCGGGCGCACGGGGGAATAGCTCAGTTGGTTAGAGCAGAGGAATCATAATCCTCGTGTCGGGGGTTCGAATCCCTCTTCCCCTACCAAGCGCCGCCGGACGGGCTCCGCTCGTCCGGCGATTTTGTTGCGAATCCCACAGCGGCCAGCATGAGTGCGATCGAGAGTTTTGCGAATCCCCGGCCCGGTCGGCCGTTCCTGATCGAGTCGGTCACGCATGAGTTCACTTGCGTGTGTCCGCGCACCGGCCAGCCCGATTTCGCCACCCTCCGGATTCGCTACGTGCCGGACGCGCGCTGCTTCGAATTGAAGTCGCTGAAGCTCTACCTCGCGGCCTTTCGCTCCGGCGGGCACTTTCACGAGGACGTCTGCAACCGGATTCTCGACGACCTCGTGGCTGCGGTGGCACCCCTCTGGATGGAAGTGCGCGGTGAGTTCGCCGTGCGGGGCGGGATCGCGACGACCGTCACGGCCCGTCACGGCAAATGTCCGGACGGTTTGGACGCCGTCGAACGCAATCCTTTCTAAAGGATTCAAGCCGGGCGGGAGTTCTTGCCGAAGAGGCCGTGGGAGAGTGACTTCTTCCCCGCTGCTCGGAGGGAACCAGCCTTAGGGTTGGGCCGAACGGCGGCTTTTTCGTTTCTGAACGGCTCAACTGAGCCGGCAACGCAGACTGCCCAGCCCCGTGGCGCGCGCCTCGAGCAGGTCGCCGCGCTGAATCGGCGCGACACCGGCGGGAGTGCCTAGGAACACCACGTCGCCCGGCTCGAGCGGCGTCCAGCGGGCGATTTCGGCCAGCGCTAGGCCCGGCGAGCGCAGCATGCTGCCGAGCGCAGCCGCTTGCCGAAGTGCGCCGTTCACCCAGCCTTCGAGCCGGATGTCCGCAAGCGGAGGAAGCAGGCGCGGGGGCACCCAGGCCGGCCCGAGCACACCGAAACCGGGCAAGTTCTTACTGCGCGTCCACGGCCAGCCCTTCTGCTTGTCCTCACCTTGGATGCCACGCGCGGTCAGATCAAAACCGAGGGTGTAGGCGGCGATCGCGGCCTCTCCGTCTGCGGCCGTGGCACCGTCTTGGAGCGGGCGGCCGACCAAAGCCACTACTTCGGCCTCGGGGTCCACGCGCGTGTCTAGCCAAACCGGGAGGCGAATCTCCGACTCGGGTCCGACCAGCACGCTGCTCAGTTTGGCGAACCAGATCATCTCGTCGGGGATGGGATTCCCCAACTCGCGCGCGTGCTCCGCGAAGTTGCGGCCGACGCAGAGCGCCTTGCCCGGACGGCCCGGCAGGAGCGGAGGCCCAAACTGCGCAGGCGCGGCGCTCACCGGTGCTGAGCGCAGCAGGCAGGCAGCGGCTTCAGCGAGGGAATCGTTTCCCCATTCTGCGCCGCACGCGTGCGTGCCGCGTTCATCGCCGAAGGCCCAACCCTCTTCGCCTTGCGCGTTGCGTGCGCGAAACAGTCCCTGAGTCACGCGCAGCAGCCTAGCGTCGCGCGGCGTACAGGGCGTTGAGAGCGTAGGCGGTGCATAACACCGGATTCCCTTCCCACCAGCGCGGCGCCATGTCGTTCACCCACGAGCCATTCGCCGACTGAGCGCGGATCAGCACGGTGTTCAATTCCGCGCGCCAATCGTGGTGCCCGCCGCCCGCGGAGACCACCGTGTCGAGTCCGATGCGCGCGAGCGCCTCGGCGAGGGTTTCGTAGTAGTAGTACAGCCCTTGGAAGCCGGCGCGCGGATCCTTGAGCATGTCGAAGCCCGGATTGACCTCCAGGGTCCAATGTTGCTGGATCCAATCCACGGCCGCCTTCACGCGTGGATCGTCTTTCTCGACACCGGCCAGGGCGTAGCACTTGAGCAGCGCGTAGGTCATCGAGCCGTAGGAACTCGCGGCCGTACTGCCGTCCGGCAGGGTGGTGGCGCCAGCGGGGGAGTTGCCGGGGTAGTAAGCGGCTCCGCCGTCCACGCCGGACTGCACCGGTTGCAGGCTGTCGGCGTCGAAGTAGACGTCGGGATTGCCCTCGCGGCGGTTCTGGGTGCGCTGCAAAAACACAAGCGCGCGCTGCATGGCGGGATCAGCGCTGCCCACACCTGCTTCGGAGAGTGCTTCAAGCGCATATTGCAGGTTCGAGAGATCCGGGCGCAGGTCTCCGCCGTAACCGATGCCTCCATAGAACTTGTCGGCCTCGGAGTAGCCTTCGCCTTCGTCGCATTGCACGGAAGCAAGATAGGCCGCGGCGCGTTCGATGGCTTCGCTGTCCTGAGGCTGCGCTCCGGCGCGCAGCGCGCCGATCGCGACCGAAGTCGTGTACACCTGGAGCCGGCCGCCGTGAATGGAGCCGTCCACCTGTTGCAGTGTGCGCAGCCATTCGAGCGCCGGAAGGGCTGCTGCGCGGACTTCGGCGCGCGTCGATCCCAGAACTGCGCGGGCCACCATGGCGGTCACACCAGGCTCCGGCTGGCCGAACATTTCCCAAACGCCGTTTGCGTTGCGTTGAGTGAGCAGAAAGTCCACTCCGCGCTCGTAGGCCGCGGTTGCGTCGCTGATCTTGTTCGCCGGCTTGGCGGCGAGCGAGCGTACGAGTCCGGCACGGGCTACCGCTTCCGCACGTTGCGCAAAAGTCGTGTCTGCAGAGATCGCGAGTAAAATTTCCAGCGCGTTGCGCGTTTCAGAACCTAGCGCGATGCGCGGCAGGTCCTCACTGTGCCAGCCGTGCGGAGTCATCAAAGCCTGCACCGACGGCGCGTACAGCTCGTGGTGTGCACGCGAAAGGGCGAGCGCGACCCACGCCTGCTCACGGTCATCCGCGGCCTCGGCTTGGTGCTTGAGCAGCCAGTACACCGCATCCCGGAAGAAGGGGCCGTCATCCACGCGATAAGCGCGCGGAGAGAAGGCCATGGCCACGAGCACGCGAGTGGTGTCTGCCAGGCCCGAGCCGTAGTGTCCGTCGGCTTGTTGACCGGCGCGAAGCGCGCCCAAGTGTTCGTCGAAGAGGTCCTTCTCGGAAGGACCCTGCGGAGCTAAAAACAGTAGGGTGGCGAGGAATGCGAGCATGTCCTGGACTGCGTAGGTTAACGGATGAACGCTCCGCCGGTTCAACGCCCGTGCGCGGCAGCCTCCACCGCGAGGGCTGCGCGCAAGGCCGTTCCAGGGCCTGCGTGAGCTTCGCGTAGTCGGAGTAGGTCTTGGCGCAGCGCGGTCGCTCGCGCCGGCTGGAGCAGTTCCAGCAAACGTGCGGCCAAGGTTTCGGGCGGGCAATCGCGGCCGACGCATTCAGGGAGCAGGGCGCGGCCCGCCAACAGGTTGGCGCCGGCCACCTGCGGAATCGTCAGTCCGTGTTTGGCGTACCACGCGCCCAATGCGGAGCGAATTCGGTAAACCACGACGGTCGGAACTCCTTGCAGCGCCACTTCCAGGCTCGCCGTGCCGCTCACGCTCCACGCTCCGGAGAGTTGGGGAAGAATGCGGTGGAAACATCCCGGAGCGGCCAACACGGGCACGGGGGCCCCGTCCAGGAGCGGCTGGATCTCCGTCCAGAGTTCGGTGCGTAAATGCGGCAAGACGAAGCGTGCTTCCGGTAGGCTGCGCTTCAGGATGGCTGCAGCCAGCAGCATGCCGGGAAGATTCTCGCGCACCTCGCGGCGTCGGCTGCCCGGCAGAATGCCGATCCAAGGACCGCCGGGCTGCGCCATCGCTGCGGGCGCCTGAGCTTCGTCGCTGCCGGCCGCAGACAGCGCATCGCCCAGAGGATGTCCGACGTACTCGACGTGCGCCCCGCGGCGTCCGTACCAGTCTCTCTCGAAGGGGAGAATCGCGAGCAATTTTTGCGCGCGTCGAAAATCACGCACGCGCCACGGCGCCCACGCCCAGAGTTGCGGCGCAATGAAGTCCACCACGGGCAGACGCTGCCGAGCGGCGATCCGTAGCAGCACGCGATTCAGGCCCGGATAGTCCACGAGTAGCACGGCATCCGGCCGACGTTCGCGGATCTCGCAGGAGAAGCGGTGCACGCAGCGGACGAACAATGGCAGTTGAGCCGCGACGTCGCGAAACCCCATGACGTTCAGGTCTGCAAGCGGCTCCCAAAGCTCCATGCCCTCGGCCGCGAGGCACCTGCCGCCGAAACCGCGCACGCGCAGTTGCGGATGCCGGGCGCGGAGTGCGCGCACGATCCGCAGGGCGTGTTCCTCGCCGGAGGCGTCGCCGCAGCAGAGCACCAGATCCCGCAAGGGCGCAAGCGGTGCGTGCGAAAGACTCTCGGTGTCAAGTGCGGGAAGCGCATCGCGTTGAAGGTCCGCATACTCCGCGAGTGCGCGCGTCCGGCGGGTGAGTGCAAGCAGATGCCGAGGCGGTGCGAGCAGCAGGCTCAATAAGCCCGCGCCCGTCTCGCGCAGGAGGTCCATCTGGGCTGCTAGCATCAGGGACGATGAGGCCGACCGAGGCGCCGGTGGAAGCGGAAGCACCGCGCTTGCTCAAGGCCGATCTCTTCGGCCAAATCGCGGTAGAGAATCTTAACGGCCGCGCCTGTGTGGTTCGTGATGTTGGCTGCGCACGCTGGTGGACGCGTTGGCTGGCGGGAAGGCTCGCGGCCCGCGAGGCCAAGGCCTTGCGCGCGCTGGACGGTCTTCCCGACGTGGCGCGCCTCTTGTCCTGGGATGGCAGTCGCTTGGTGCGCTCTTGGATTCCGGGCCAACCTCTGCAGAGCGCGAACGTGCGGGATCCGCGCTTCTACGACGCGCTCCGCCGCTTGGTGGTGTCCTTGCATCGCCGCGGAGTGGTGCACAACGACCTCGCCAAGCAGCCGAACGTGCTGGTGCAGCCCGACGGAAGGCCGGCGTTGGTGGATTTCCAACTCGCGGCCGTGCATCGTCGGCGGGGGCGCTGGTTTCGGTTGTGCGGCCGCGAGGATCTGCGCCACCTGCTCAAGCACAAGCGGCGGCATTGCTCCGACGCGCTCACTCTGCGCGAACGTGCAATGCTGGCGCGGCCTTCCGGGCCGGCGCGGGTTTGGAAGGCCACCGGCAAGCCGGTCTATTTGTTCTGGACCCGGCGCGTGCTGGGTTGGTCCGACCGCGAAGGCGCTGGCGATCGCGGTGGAAAGGACGAAGGTTCTGCGTCGTCCTAGATCTCAGAGAGCACGAAGTCTTTCCAGCGCTGTTCGAATTCGATTTCGTCTATCTTGCCCCAGGACTCGGCCATGGCCTTGGCCCAGATCAGATTGCGCTCCTCCTCGCCGAGGCTCATGTGCCTGATGTACTCCTCGATCTTGTAGATCTCTTCCGGCGGCTGGCCGGAGTTCTTAGCCTGCTCGAGGAGCTCCATTTTTTCAGCACGTAGAGCCTCAAGCGCGATCTGGTATTCCTCGGAGAGCACACGGATGTACGAGGGAAGAATATTCGCGTATTCCTTCTTCCAGTACTTGCCGGAGACTTTGCCCCGCGCGCCTTCGCGCAGGAAATAGATGATGGACCAGGACTGCGCGTAGCCCGAGACGTTGCTCGGTCCTTGCCCTTGCCACTGACCGTGATCAAAGCGAAGGTGCGTGATGAGCGGCTTCACGGTGCCCTCTTTGATCATCTTCTTGATTTCGGGGCGCCGGTCGAGCCCGCCGGGCATCTTGTCATCGCTGACCAGTTTGCTGCCCTTCAGATTGAAGGCGCCGTAGTAGTCGCCATGGCCTTCGTCGAACCAGCGATGTGCCTCGGCCTCGTGGAAGAGGAAGTGGCAATACTGGTGGAAACCCTCGTGGGTCATCACGGCGCTCGTGAAGTCTTCGC
>CAZCXL010000051.1:0-914 GCA_964502625.1 uncultured Planctomycetales bacterium
CATCGTGTTCTGCCTGCGCGGCGTGAAGTCGCATCTCGGCGATCCGCACCGCAACTTAGTGGACTTCGCGCACGTGCCGGTGGTGCGCGCGCAGACACGCTTGCCGGTGTGCGTGGATCCGAGCCACTCAGTGGGCCGCCTGCGCATCATGCCCGACGGCATCCCGGAAATCTTTCACGTGACCGGGCAGGGCGTGCTCGCGGGCGCAAGCATGGTGCTCGTGGATCTGCATCCGAATCCGCACATGGCGCTATGCGACGGCCCGCAGGCACTGACTCTGGATTGGTTGCCGCGGCTGCACGACTACGTGCAGCGCGTGCGCGCCTGCTACGACGGACTGCTCGCGAGTTCCGTTCCGCTCAAGCCTGAGAATCGCCGCGATTTGCGCTGAGCGTTCAGCTCAGGCGTGATTGCGGAGCATCAACTCCTTCGGATGCGGTTCCAGGTAGGTCTGCCCGGCCAGGTAGTCCACGGCAAAGCGTCGCACGTAGTGACGGAAAAGAGTGACGGGCGCAATCAACGGCACCAGGCCGTGACCGAAATCTTCCACCAAGGCGCCGAGCTCGGCACGCGCGGGGGCGTCGAGTTGCTCGCTGAAGTGGCCCTGCATGTGTTGCAGCACGTTGACGTGCTTGCGCGGCGTGGCGAGTTTGCACATCACCGCCATGAATGCATGCGAGTATTGCTCCTCCAAGTCCCCATGCGGCGAGGATTTCACCGCGGCAACCATGCGCCCGAGCGCGCGATAGCCCTGGGGATCGTGCGCGAGCAGCAGCATTTTTTCAGCGGTGTGGAAGCGCACCAGATCGGCCGGCTTCCAGCGCTGGGAAAACAGTGATTTGAGGCGTCGGTATGCGAACACACGCTCAAAGAAGTTTTCGCGGAGATTCGGGTCGAATAGAGCAGCGTGCGAC
>CAZCXL010000051.1:924-2245 GCA_964502625.1 uncultured Planctomycetales bacterium
CGCCCCTCCTCCTCGATCGGGAGGAGCGGGAAGCGTGCGATCAGTTCGGTTGCGAACAGTCCGACTCCCTTGCGGACGGGCATGCCGTTCGCAGGGTTCAACCGCACGCGTTCCATGCCGCACGAGGGCGAATCCTTCTTCAGCACGTAGCCGTCGAGGTTTTCGTCGGCGAGCGCGCGCACGCGCGCCTTGGAGTAACGCGTCATGGATGTCGTGTGGTCCTTGCCGGACTTTGGATCCACCATGCGCACCACGCCGTCCGCATCCAATTCCAGCCGTACCGTCGGCCGCGGCACCCCCATGCCGGACTCCACCTCGGGACAGACGGGCACCCATGTGACGTGCGGCGCCACCGTGCCGAGCAGAAAATCGTCGCGCTTGTGACCGCCGTCCCAACGCACGTTCTCGCCCAGCAAGCAGGAAGAGATGCCGATGCGAATGGGAGATTCCACGCGCCGCTATCCTAGTCCATCCCATTTGGGGCTCCCCACGTCATGGCAAAAATCCTGGTGAAGAATCCGGTCGTCGAACTCGACGGCGACGAAATGACCCGCATCATCTGGGCGTTCATCAAGGAGCGCCTGATCCTGCCGTATCTGGATCTCAAGCTTGAGTACTACGACCTCGGCATTGAGCACCGCGATGCCACCAGCGACCAAGTGACGGTGGACGCGGCCAAGGCGATCCAGCGCCATGGCGTAGGCGTGAAATGCGCCACCATCACGCCGGACGAGGCGCGCGTGGAGGAGTTTGGCCTCAAGAAAATGTGGCGCTCCCCGAACGGGACCATCCGCAACATTCTGGGCGGCACGGTGTTCCGCGAGCCGATTCTTTGCACCAACATTCCGCGCTTGGTGCCGGGCTGGACGCAGCCGATCGTGATCGGCCGCCATGCGCACGGAGATCAATACCGCGCCACAGACTTCCGGGTACTCGAGCCGGGCAAACTGACGATGACCTTCACGCCTGCAAGCGGCGGTAAGCCGCTGCAATACGAGGTGATGGATTTCCAAGGGCCGGGCGTGGCCATGGGCATGTACAACCTCGATGACTCGATCACGGGTTTTGCGCGCGCCTGCCTCAATTACGGACTGCAGCGCGGCTGGCCGGTGTATCTGTCCACCAAGAACACGATTCTCAAGGCCTACGACGGCCGCTTCAAAGACATCTTCCAGCAGGTGTTCGACGCCGAATTCAAGACGAAGTTTGCGGCCGCAAAGATCGTGTACGAGCACCGGCTGATCGACGACATGGTGGCCGCAGCGCTCAAGTGGAATGGCGGCTTCGTGTGGGCCTGCAAGAACTACGACGGCGACGTGCA
>CAZCXL010000051.1:2255-11160 GCA_964502625.1 uncultured Planctomycetales bacterium
AGTCCGACACCGTGGCGCAAGGCTTCGGCTCATTGGGCCTGAGGACTTCCGTGTTGATGACGCCCGACGGCCAGACCGTTGAAGCCGAAGCAGCGCACGGCACGGTCACGCGGCATTACCGCGAGCACCAAAAGGGCAAGCCCACCAGCACCAATCCGATCGCTTCCATCTTTGCCTGGACGCGGGGCTTGATGCATCGCGGCACGCTCGACGGCAACCGCGACCTCATCGTCTTCGCGGAGGCGCTGGAGAAGGTGTGCGTGGACACGGTGGAAGCCGGCTACATGACCAAGGATCTGGCGATCCTGATTGGACCAGAGCAGAAGTGGCAGACCACCGAGCAGTTCCTGGCCCAACTCGACATGGGATTGAAGGCGCGATTCGTGCCAGCGAAGCGCTAGGCCGCCTCACTGCGGGGGATGGAGTTTGAAGTCTTCGAAGCGCAGGTGCAGCGCGCCGAGGTTGGCATCTGCTTCGCGGAGGCTGACGGCGAACTCTGCCCAACGCAGTCGCTCGACGTCGAGGTAGATGCGCAACACGTAGTCGGCCGCTTCGAGTCCGCAGAGGCTGAATGCGGCGCTCACGTCGATCTCCCTGTCGGCCGATTGCCGTTCTGCGCTGAGTTCGTCGGCCCACTCTTCGATCTGCTCGATTGAGGGATAGGCCGCTCCGGGATTTTCCTCCAGGAATTCCGCGACCGCCCGGCGTTGGAGTTCTTGCCGATCCGGAGGCGGCTCCGCCGATGCGCCGAGGGATGCGGTTGATGCAAGGCACGCCACGGTGTCGGCAGCAATGCGCTCGAGGTGCTGACTGAGCCGCACCTCGACTTCGAAGCATTGCAGAAGCTGCGTGTCCGGCTCTTCGAGCAGAATCACTCCGCGAAGTTCCCGCTGGCCGAGCAACCAAAGGTCTACCCAACTGCGGCGCTCCGCGATCACTTCCACCGCTTGCATGCCCACTGCGCTGGCTTGTCCGCGGCGCGGAGTGATCCACGCGGCGGCTTGCCATTGACCGGGGGCAACTCCGTCGAACAGGAAGAGCCCGTCGGAGTCTGTGAGACCGAGGATGCGATCTTCCTGCACGCCCAGGCCTTGGCGCAGGATCACGGGAGTGTGGGGAATGGGCTCGCCGCGTGCGTTCACCAGCACGCCACGCACCGAACCTGGGAGGGCGGGCGCGACGGACGCGGTGTGCTCCCGGAACTCGGGCGGCGCAACTCCTTGTGCACTTGCGCGGCGCGCGATCCCCTCGGACGAGGTCCAAGCCGGCGCGGCAAGCGGCAATGCGGTCGGCGTTGCTTCGGTGTCAGGAGGGGAAGGGGAGGAGCGGTGCGCTCCTCCCTTCCAACCCATCCAGATTGCGGTCGCCACCAACAAGATGAGGACGAGCGCGCGCATCAGCATGGACAAACCTGCTTGACCTTGGAACGAATCTTGCCCGCCACCCAGACGTACCAGCATTCACCGTGCGTCCAGCTTGCTCCGCTCAGAGAGATCGTGCCTCCGCGGCTTTGCTTGACGGCGTAGTAGTAAGTCCATTCGACGTAGACCTCGATGCAGGCACCCTCGCGGCCGCCGTTTTGGGTCTTGCCGTTGCCGTCTTTCAATTTGCCGCCTGCATTTTCCACGGGAACTTCGGCAGGATCACCGCTGCCAGGCGCGGTGGGCATGGGGTCATCGCTGCTGAAGCGATCTTTCTCAAAGGCTTCTGGCGCGCCGCCACCCGGAGCCCAGCGCGCATCCACCGGGATGCCGGGTTGATCTAACTCTGGCCGGGGGAAGTTCACCTTGCCGGTGCTCCCATCCGGCACGCAGCCGCTGCCGCCGAGCGGTTCACCGCCTTGTTGTTGTGGGAACGCGGCCGGCGTGAGCGCGGCCGCAAGAATCAGAAGAAATCGGTACATGGCTTGTAGCCCTCCGACTCTCTCACGAGCGGGCGCCGCTCTCGTTACCGGAAACTCTCGGCGCGCGCGCGTTCCATCTTGAATTGTGGATCATAATCCATCTCGAGGCGCACGCTGTAGGAGCCCCCGCGACCTGTGAAGGTCTCGCTCCACGCGCCAGCCAGATTCGGAATCAATCGGAACACCTGCGGCATGCCCAGATAGTGGACGCGGGTGCCGTCTTCCAGCACGTCGAATTCCGCAATCATCAGTTCACCCCAAAATTCACCGGCGAGGTTGAAGTCGGGTGTGATCGAAATTTCCAGGCCGTAGCCGGCGCCGCCCGAGACGACTTCCGGCGCTTCCAATTCCATGGGATTACTGCGCTGGCGCCAAAGCGTGCGCTCTTCCTGAGCGAACGCGGCACCGTCGCGGTCGACCTCGATGCGAGTTTCCACCGCCCAGCGCGGCGGCGGAGGCGCCGCCGGAGGCCGCGACGGACCGGTGGCCACGCAGGCGGTGAGCCCCAGGGCTGCAAGCGGGACGAGAAGGCGCATCGTTATCATCCTAAGCCTTTTCTAGGACAACCCGATGAGCACGATCAAGACCGACGTCGTGGTGCTGGGCGCGGGCCCGGCTGGCTACGTGTGCGCGATTCGCGCCGCCGACCTGGGCAAACAGGTCGTGGTGGTGGAATCCGACAACCTCGGCGGCACCTGCCTGAACTGGGGCTGCATTCCCTCCAAGGCGCTGATCCAAGCCGGCCACTTCGCCGAGCAGTGCCGCCATGCCGCAGAGATGGGTTTCACGGTCCAGACGCCGACGCTCGACCTCGGCAAGATGATCGCGTGGAAGGACTCGATCGTGAAAAAGCTGACCGGCGGGGTCGGCATGCTCTTCAAGAGCCGCAAGATCGAGTGGGTGAAGGGGCGCGGCGTGATCAAGGGACCGAATCTGGTCGAGGTCAAGAATGTCGACGGCAGCGTCACCGGCATCCAGTGCACCGAATTGGTGATCGCGAGCGGTTCCGAGCCGGCGCCGATTCCCGGCTTCGAGTTCGGCGAGTTCGTGTGGTCGAGCACCGAAGCGCTCTCTCCCAAAACTCTTCCCAAGAAACTGTTCGTGATCGGCGGCGGCGTGATCGGCATGGAATTGGGAATGTTTTATGCGCAGGTCGGCACGGAAGTGACCGTGGTCGAATTCATGGACCAGATTCTTCCCGGCACCGATCCGGATCTGGTGAAGGTGGTCGAGCGGCGCGCGAAGAAGGCGGGCATCAAGATCCACCTCAAGAGCGCCGCCAAGGAATGGAAGAAGAAGGGCGCCGGTGTGGAGGTGATCGCGGAAGTCGAGGGGCAGCGCCAAAGCTTTGAGGCGGACGTGATTCTCCTGACCGTCGGGCGCCGTCCCGTGACGGGCACGATCGGCCTGGAGAGCGTCGGCGTGAAGCCCGACGCGCGCGGCTTCATCACCGTGGACGCGCAGTGCTCCACCAAGACTCCGCACGTGTGGGCGATCGGCGACGTCACGCACGGTCCGATGCTCGCGCATAAGGGCAGCGCGCAGGGGCTGGTGGCCGCCGGCGCAATCACTCGCCAACCCGGCGTGGCGCAAGACTTCAAATGCATCCCGGCGGTGATCTTCACCGACCCGGAGATCGCGTGGACCGGTCTCACTGAAGCGCAGTGCAAGGAGAAGGGGATTGAATACAAAATCGGCCGCTTCAACTTCGGCGCCAACGGCCGCGCGATGTCGCTCTTGCAGACCGAAGGTCTGATCAAGGTCATCGCCGACGCCAAGGATGATCGCGTGCTCGGCGTGCACATGGTGGGCCCGAACGTCACCGATTTGATCACCGAGGCTTCGCTCGCGATCGAAGCCGGGCTGACGGTCGAAGACGTCGCCATGCCGATCCACCCGCACCCGACCCTGAGCGAGGTGTTCATGGAGGCCTGCGAAGACGTCCACGGCATGTCGCCGCACGCGATGCGCGCGAAGAAGTAGCGCGATGCGCTTCAGCCGCTCGCCCGAGTGGGTCGTGCGCGACCTCGGGCGCGCGGATTACGCCGAGGTGAACGCGTTGCAGGAAGAATTGATCGCGAAGATCGCGGCGGGGGAGGAGCCCGATCACTTGCTCCTGGCCGAATTCGATCCGGTCATCACGATCGGCCGCGGCGGCGGCGGGGCCAGCCAGTACGCGCATCTCGGAGTGCCGGTGCACGAGATCAGCCGCGGCGGCAAGGCCACCTTTCACGGCCCAGGGCAACTTGTGGCATACCCGCTCCTTCGTCTCGAAGCCGAGGCGCGCGATCTGCACGCCTACATGCACGCGCTCGAAGACGCGCTGATCGTCGTGATGAGTGATTTTGGTCTCTCCGGCGGCCGCGATCCGCGCAACACCGGCTGCTGGGTCAATGGCCGCAAGCTCGCGAGCATCGGCGTCGCCGTGCGCCGCTGGGTGACTTGGCACGGTCTTGCCCTGAATGTCTCGACTGATCTCGACTGGTTCCGCCGCTTCGACCCCTGCGGGTTGGATCCCGAGGTCATGACGACCATGGCGGCGGAGTGCGCGGCAGCGCGTCTCCCTTATCCCTGCTTCACGGACGTGGTTGCAGCGTTCTGCAATCGAATGAATGCTGCCCTCCGCGAAAAAGGAACAAATTCCGCTTGACGGGCATTGATTCGAGGCATAGCCTCCGCATGGAACACTAATGAATCTTTTCCGCTTCTCTCTTCTCTTGCTGGCTATCGCCATGTGCGTCGGCCAAATTTCCGCCTCTCAGATCTATGTGGACTCTTCCACTCATGCAACGGGGGGGGGGCACAGGTACACACAATGACCCGTACAAGAGCCTCTCGTACGCGTTGAGCGCCGGGCTGCAGCCTGGAGATGTCGTCCTTGTCGCGGGGAACGGCACTGTTTACCCGTACGAGGACAACGGCAGCCCCGATCCCAAGTTGACGACGCGGTTTCCGCTCACGGTGCCGGCCGGCGTCAAGGTGCAGTACTGGGATGCCGATCTCTCCCTCCCGGGTGTGATTCCCCCTCCGGCGATGTTTCGGCCTGGAGTCGGGGGATCTGCGAGGTGCTTCTCGCTGTCGGCGGACTATCCGTCGATTCCGGTACAGCTTCGTGGCTATCTGAACGCGAACCTTCAGTCAATACCGGATACAAATCAAGGATTTGAGGTGCGCGGCTTCGACCTGGCGGTGAATGTGGCGTTCTCCACGATCAATTACGGACCGATTTACCAATTCGTGATTGACGGGGTCCGTGTGCTTGATTGTCAGCAGGCAATCCGAATTGAGGCGGATCCATATAATTTCCAAGGGCTCGTTCAGCGATGCTACTTCAGAGTCTCTCCTCTTGGAGGAGCCAGCCTTCCTATTGCTCAATTAATTGAGGTGTTGGTTGCGGACAATCCGGATAACGGCCCCAAGACTAGCAAACTCACTCTGCAATCCGTAGACGTGCGCACGAAGGATGCGCCGCTCCAGAGTTCAATGATCACAGCCGATGTCCGCTATCAGGCCGACGATTTCTTCGAACTGGAGTTGAAGAACTGCGTGATCAATGGCCGCACGGACCAGCCCACGATCCCAACGACTTCGCCGACGCCGATCCGGGGCGCTGGCATTGAGTTCGTTCTGCACGGACAAGCCCACGGCCGCTTGGAGATCGAGAATACGAGAATCCAGGACTGTGAAGGCGACGGCGCGTTCGCCGTCGCAGAAGGAATTGCCTCGGTCGGGGATTTTTACTCCAGTTACTCGACCTTCGAAGACAATGGCGACGGTCAACCCTATCCGACCGTTCTGTCATCTGGCATCATGTTCGGAGAATCCGGTGTTCACTTGGCCATTCTGGAAGGCGGGAGATGGAACGTCGTGGACGTGGACCGGTCTCATCACCGGATTAACTACCAGCACGGAATGTACCTCGAGGGTAAAGGCGATGAGGCGCACACGAGTGCCTTCAGCTCGGTGGACATCCGGCAGAGCAGTTTCTTCGAGAACGGTCTGACGTTGATGGGCACGGACGAGGGCCACGGATTCTTCGCGGACATCCAGGCCGCATCCGTACTTGCCGAGATTCACCAATCCGCCTTTGTCGGCAACCGCACCTGCGGCATCAAATACCTGCTGCGGGACACCACGTCCTTTTACAGCCACCGTCTCGACTGCACCAACTCGGTGCTCTCGCTGCAGCCGGGACAGGGGGCAGGCCAGGATTCGGAGCGCGCGCCGATCACGGTGCTCTCCGAGCTTCCGGTGCACCGGCTGGATTTCCATCTCTCTCACGTAACGGTCGCAGACAACCAGGCCGCCTACGCCGTGTCGCTAGACCAGAGGGGCGCCTCAACGCCGACAGAAGCGACGTATCTCTGGTTGACGAATAATTCCGTGGACAACAGCATTCTGCTCCTCAACGGTGCAGGGAACAAGGACCAGGCCTATTACCCGGAGCCGCCAGCAGACCCTGCGGCGCTCCACCTCTGGAATTTGCTTTTCTTCGCCTCGTATTGGAGTAATCTTGGAAGTCAGGGGGCCGTTAATGCGTTCAACTATAGCCTCTCACCGAACAACTGCTTCGACTACGAACCGCAGTTGCTCGAGTACACGCACGGGAGCCTTGCTCTCGGCGAGGTGTTTCCCGGCATGCTCCATCAGCCGCCGAGCCTGTACTCGATGATTGACTTCGGCGGCGGCCCGGTAGTCTTCGCCACCGAGAACGACGACATGCGGGGGCCGATCCATCCGCGGGTCGTCAACCATCCTCTGAACAACCTGTACATCGGCAGAGACCGCGGCGCCTTCGAGGCTCAACCCGGCGAACCGCAGTGAGTACGCTTCACCTCGTCATTTTTTTTTGCGTCCAACAGATCGGTGGCGCATGGACGGTGGAGAGTCCGTTGGATCTTGGCAACAACCTCGCCTTGGGGTCGACCCAACTGGTTCACGGACCGGATGTGGACCTCGACGGGTTTCCTGAAATCTTGGTCGCCGATAGCGCCTTTGGTGACGTGTATTGCTTGTCGGCGCAGACAGCAGCCGTCTATTGGCGATGGTGGACCCCATTTGAGGATCGGAGAGTAAAGGCTGCGCTAGGGACGGTGCCGGACGTGAACGGCGACGGAATCGATGAGGTTCTGATCGGATCGCCATACTACGAAGTTGCGGTTTTTGTAGATGGCGGTCGGATCTATCTCGTAGACGGACGCACGGGAACCACCATCCGCCATCACGACGGTTCTGCGAACGCTTTTTGGTCTCCCAATGGAGAGAACCTTGGGTACTCTGTCCTCGGAGTCAAGGATATGGATGGGGACGGGCGAGGGGAGTACCTCGCTGGTGCGCCGTTTTCTGACCGCCTCGGCTTCCTCGGACAATTCTCTGGAGTCGTCTACTGCTGGTCCGGAGCGACTGGATCGCTGCTGTGGATGCAGTCAGGTCAGACGGAGGAGTTATTCGGTTTGTTCCTCTCGAATGGCCCTGACCTTACGAATGACGGGCGCCGAGAGGTACTCGTCGGCTCGCCTTCACGAAGTACTGCTGCCCGTCCGCAGGGACTGGTCGCTGTTTTAGACGGTTCGTCCGGCGCCACGCTATATGAGTTATTGGGGAGTACCTATCTCGTCGGCACGCGACCGTTCGGCAGCTCAGTCGTTCTACTGCCAGATCTCGACGAGGATGGTCAAGAGGATATTTTCGTCGGCGCCTCGTCATCATCAGTCAACGGAATCCCCTACGCTGGTGAAGCTTTCATCATCTCCGGCCGAACCTCAAACCTGATCTGGACCGAGGTCGGCACCAGCAGTCTCCAGGGATTCGGCTCATACGCGGCGGCCTGCGCCGACGTCGACGAAGACGGGATTCCCGACCTCGCGATTAGTGCGCCATCCGAGGCCTTGACCACCGGCGGATACGAAGGACGTGTGTACCTGCACTCCGGAGTTGACGGTTTCCTGCTTGGCACCCTTGAGGACGAGTACGCATACACACGGGCCGGATTTGGCTCTTCCCTCCTTCTGCACAAGCTGCCCGGACGGGATGAGCCTCTGCTTCTGATCGGCGAATCTCAAGGCCATCTGACTTCACTCCCCTCGTGGCTGGGCATCCTTTGGCCCTATACCTTCTCGCCCTTTCTTCGCTCTGACGCACACGAACTCTCCGCCGCCGCCGGCGGCGACGTGCGCTTCCGCCTCGACTTCCCGTCCAGCGAGGCGAATCAACCCTACGCAATGCTGGTTTCCGGCTCCGGCATCGGGCCTACGACGCTCGGTGGAATCCAAGTTCCGCTTGCAACCGACGCATGGTTCTGGCGTAGCGTCCAGGGAAGCATTCCGCCCTTGCTGCATCGCGCGCGTGGCGTCCTCGACGTGGACGGTGATGCGCGCGCGGGATTGCGCGCCGCGCCAAGTGGGCTTGCATCCCAAGTTGGTCGCACTCTGCACTTCGCAGCGGTTACTGGCTCCGGTGGAAGTCTGAACTATGCTTCAATCGCGGTATCGCTGCAGATCAAGCAGTAGCCGCCTAGTGAGAAACACCCAGGTTGGTGAGTCGGTTTGAAAGGTCGAAGACGTCGCGATGACGATCCACCCGCTCCTTCGCCTCGACGACGAGGCGCGCGATCTCCACGCCTACATGCACGCGCTCGAAGACGCGCTCATCGGTGTGATGAGTGATTTCGGCCTGCAAGGCGGCCGCGATCCGCGCAACACCGGCTGCTGGGTCAACGGGCGCAAGCTCGCGAGCATCGGCGTCGCCGTGCGCCGCTGGGTGACTTGGCACGGTCTTGCCCTGAATGTCTCGACCGATCTCGAGTGGTTCCGCCGCATTGATCCCTGCGGACTGGACCCCGAGGCGATGAGCACCATGGTCGAGGAGTGCGGGGCGGCAAGGCAGGCGCCACCCACCTTGGCCGCGGTGAAGTCCCGGCTCCGTGGCCGCTTGGCGGAAATATTGACCCACCATTGACAGGGTTGGTTCTCAAGAGTAGTGTTCCAACATGCTCCTATTCAC
>CAZCXL010000052.1:0-11134 GCA_964502625.1 uncultured Planctomycetales bacterium
AATACCCCCCCCAAACACCCCCCCCGGGGGGCCGGGTGCCTCCGGCTGCGCGCCCTGCTCGTTTCTCGGCCTTAGTGGACGTCGTCGAGCGCTTCGATGCCGGGCATCGGCGCTCCCTCGAGCATTTCCAAGAACGCGCCACCGCCGGTGCTGACGTGCGTCATGCGGTCCGCCACGCCGGCTTGCATCACGGCGGCCACGCTGTCGCCGCCACCGACGACGCTCACGCAATGAGATTCGGACAAGGCGTGCGCGACGGCGAGCGTGCCCGCAGCGAAGGGGGCCATCTCGAACACGCCCATCGGCCCGTTCCAGACCACCGTCTTGGCTTCCTTCAACCGAGCCGCATATTCCGCGCGCGAAGCCGGACCGAGGTCGAGGCCCATCCATCCGTCCGGCACGCCGCCCACGCTGATCTGCGTTGTGGCGTCGGCAGCGAAGCGGTTGGCGCAGACGTGGTCGCTCGGCAGCAGCAGCGGAATTCCGCGCGCCGCGGCTGCGGCGATGATCTCACGCGCGGTCTCGACTCGGTCGTCCTCGCAGAGACTCGCGCCGATCGGCTTGCCGAGCGCTTTCAGAAAAGTGTAGGCCATGCCGCCACCGATCAAGATCGCGTCCACCTTGCTCACCAAGTGTTGCAGCACCAGGATCTTGTCGCTGACCTTCGCGCCGCCGATGACCGCCATCAGCGGCCGCTGCGGCGCGCCCATCACGAGGCGGAAGGCCGCGATCTCTTTGGCGAGCAGCATGCCGGCGACCGCCGGTTTCATGACCGCCGGGACTCCTGCGGTGCTCGCATGCGCGCGGTGGCAGGTGCCGAAGGCATCCTGCACGAAGACATCGCCGAAGTCGGCGAGCGCGCGCGCGAGACCGGGGTCGTTCTTTTCTTCGCCGGGCTCGAAGCGCAGATTCTCTAGCAGGAGCACTTGGCCGGGTTGCAGAGCGGCGGTTGCGGCTTGCGCCTCAGGGCCGACCACGTCGCGCACGGCGATCACCGGCACGCCCGGCAAGAGCGAACGCAGCCGCTCAGCCACCGGCGCCATCCGGAACTCTTCCTTCACCTGCCCTTTCGGCCGCCCCAGATGCGAGGCCAGCACGCAAGACGCGCCCGCCTTCAAGAGATGGCGGATGGTCGGCACCGCGCCGCGAATGCGCGTGTCGTCGCCGACCGCGCCGTTCTTGACCGGCACGTTGAAATCCACGCGCACGAACACGCGCTTGCCGCGCAGCGCAGCCGCCGACAAGGACTCAAGCGCCGCTTTGTTCATGCGCAGCGCCTAGGAGGCGTAGCCCAAGGCGTGACTCTTCGCAATCAAGTCCACGACGCGATTGCTGTAGCCCCATTCGTTGTCGTACCACGACACGACCTTCACCATCGTGTTGCCGATGGCCATCGTGCTCTTGGCGTCGAAGATCGAGGAATGCGGATCGCCGACGATGTCGGAAGAAACGATGGGATCTTCGGTGTAGCAGAGGATGCCCTTCAGCGGTCCTTCCGCGGCGGCCTTCATGGCCGCGTTCACGGACTCAACGGTGGCAGGCTTCTTCAGCACGGCAGTGAGGTCCACGACCGAGCCGCAGGGGATCGGCACGCGAAGAGAAAAACCATCGAGCAACCCCTTCAAATCGGGAAGTATCTTCCCGACAGCGCGCGCTGCGCCAGTGGTGGTCGGAATGATGTTCAACGCAGCCGCGCGGGCGCGCCGCAGGTCCTTGTGCGGCAGATCGAGGACATTCTGATCGTTGGTGTAAGCGTGCACCGTGTTCATCAGTCCGTGTTCGATTCCGAACGCGTCGTGCAGCACCTTCGCGATCGGTGCAAGGCAGTTGGTGGTGCAGGAAGCGTTGGAGATGATCCGATGCTCCTTTTTGAGCGCGGCGTCGTTGACGCCGAGCACCACCATGGCGTCCACCTCGTCCTTCGGCGGCACGGTGAGCACCACGCGCCGCGCGCCGGCGGTCAAGTGCTTGGTGCAAGCTTCGCGGCTAGTAAAGATGCCGGTGCTCTCGACCACCACGTCGGTCCTGAGCGCGCCCCACGGAAGGGCGGCCGGATCCTTCTGTGCGAGCACTTGGATTTTCTTGCCGTCCACGACGATGCCGTCGGCGGCGGCCTCGACCTTGCCGCAGAATCGGCCCGCAACGCTGTCGTACTTGAGCAGGTGCGCGAGCGTGGCCGGATCGGTCAGGTCGTTGATCGCGACGACTTCGTAGGCCGCCGGATTCTTGTGGAGGATGCGAAAGACGTTGCGACCGATGCGGCCGAAACCATTGATGGCGATGCGGATGGCCATGGGGGCAAAGATTGTAAGGTCGTGGGCATGCCGTTGTCATCCGCCGCTGCCGCTTTGCGCGCCTGCGCGCCTTGGCCGCTCGGAGCGGACGGGCGCCCCGCGCCGGTAGTGCTGGCCTGCTCCGGCGGCGCGGATTCAACCTTGCTCGCACTGGCTTGGAGCGCATGCTCCGAACTCCCGTCGGCGTTCGCGGTGGTGGTGGATCACGGGCATCGTGCGGGTTCCGCCGACGATGTTGAAAAGGCGCGGGCAAGGCTGAAATCACTCGGTCTCGCAGCCGAGGCGGTGCGCGCCGAGCCTCCGGCGCCGCCGGATGCGAACGAAGACGCTCTGCGCGAGTTTCGCTACGCCACCTTGATCGCCGCGGCGCAGCGCCACGGCGCTGGCCTCGTGGTGACTGCGCACACGGCCGACGATCTCGCCGAAACCGTATTGCTGCGGATTCTCCGTGGCACCGGGCTGCGCGGATTGGCTGGCATTCCGCAGCGGCGCGCACTCGCGCCCGGCGTCACCTTGCTGCGGCCCTTGCTCGGACTGCGCCGGCGCGCGCTGCGCGAGTCCTTGCGCGCGCGCGGTGTTGAGTGGTGGGAGGACCCGAGCAACTCCGATCCGGAGCACAACGCGCGGGCTCGACTGCGGGAGCGGGTGTTGCCGGAACTCGCCTCACTCGCCACGGGCGATCCGGTGCTTGCCGTCTTGCGCCTCGCTGGTGAAGCGCGCGCCTGGTCGGATTCGCTGGATCTCCTGCTTGCTGCCGCTCCCGATTGGCGCGCGCTACCGCCCTATCTCCGTGAACAGGCCATCGCCGCGCAGCTGCGCGCGCTCGGCGAGACCGTGAGTCCTGCGCGTCTGCGCGACCTCGCCGGAGCGCTGCAATCTCGCGGCCGCGCCGGCGTGGACGCGAAGCGGGATCTTGCGCTCACCGCGGAAGGGCAGTTGAGTCTCCAGGCATGATGGAGGCTTCAGATTTTCCGCGAGATCGAGTTTTTTGGCTCGCAGCCGCGCTCTGGCTGCTCGGGGTCGGCTGTCAGTCCTCGGCGGCACTTCCGGAAGGCAACCTCTTCAGGCCGCTGCTCTCCGATCCGAAGGAGCCGCGCTTCTTCACTACTTTGGGATCGTTGAAACCGGAGGGGGGAGATGCCTTCACGCTAGCCTCCGTCGGCTTCGGTGAAACATTCGGGCTCTATCGCAGCACGAACTCTGAGACGGAGGATGGGTTTCAGGTCAGTTTGTCTGGCGGACTGTTCTCACAATTCAATCTCGACGCGGCTTCGAGTGATTTGCTGAACGCCGACTACGTCATTGGACTGCCGATCAGTTGGCGGTCAGGTCCCGCGACGCTGCGGACCCGCCTTTACCATCAGTCCTCGCACCTCGGAGATGAATTGCTGCTTGGCGCAGACGCGCCGGAGCGCATCAATCTTTCCTTTGAATCTTTGGAGGTGATGGGTGCGCTCGATCTCGCGCCTTGGCGTCCTTATGCCGGTGGCGAGTTGTTGCTGCGGCGCGAACCGGACGATCTGGAGCGAGCCGGTGTGCACGGCGGCATCGAGTATCGGACCACGCAACCGCTCTTCGGGACGGCACATGGCGTAGGCGGACTCGACCTGAAGGCCTGGGAATTCCACGATTGGAAGCCCAGCGCCAATCTCACTCTTGGACTCGAGTTCGAATCGCCAGCAAACAATGGCCGCCGCTTCCGGGTATTTCTAGAGGCCTACCAGGGTTATGCGCCTTATGGACAGTTCTATGACACGGAGGTGTTTTTCATCGCCTTTGGCGTCAGCCTCGGATTCTGAGCCGACGGACTGCGCCACCTAGCGCAGGACCAGGTTCTCGATGAAGAACTCCATCATGCGCTCGCGGCCGAGGCCGGAGTGCCCCTGATCCGGGCCGACCTGCACTTCGAAGGACTTGCCCGCAGCTTGGAGGGCAGTGATCAACTGCATCGCGTTCGCAGGATGCACGTTGTTGTCCGCCGTTCCGTAATAGATCATCAATCGGCCCTGGAGATTGGCCGCGTAGCGCATCGCGTTCCCGGCGTCGTAACCGACGGTGTTCTGCTGCGGCAGGCCCATGTAGCGTTCGGTGTAGATGGTGTCGTAGTGCCGCCAATCGGTAACGGCTGAAGAGGCGCAGGCCGCGGCGAAGGCTTCAGGGTGGCGCAGTATTGCCATTGCGGACACGAAGCCGCCGTAGGACGTTCCGTAAATGCCCACCCGCGCACGATTCAGGTAGAGGCGATCCCAGAGCGAGCGCACGCCCGCAGCCTGGTCGTCCACTTCCACCACGCCGAGTTTGCCGTAGATCGCGTCGAGCGCGCGCTTGCCGCGGCCGCCGGCGCTGCGTGAGTCGAGAGTGGCGTAAAGAAATCCGTACTCCGTGATGCTGCTCGGCAGGCTGAAGGTCTCGGATGCGCCGCCGGAGCCCGGACCGGCGTAGACACTGACCAGGAGCGGGTACTGCTTGGAAGGATCGAAATTCGATGGGAAATGCAGAGTGCCCCACAGCGGAGTCTTGCCGTCTTCCGCAAAATAGTGAATCAATTCCACGCGCTTGAGTCCTAAAGCGTCGGCTGCGCTGAGGTCGCTCTCGGCGAGCGTGGTCAGCACTTTGCCGCTCGCGTCGCACAGTCGGGTGATGGGCGGCTCGGTGGCGGTTTGAGCCACGTCGGTGAAGTGGCGCCCGTCGGGCGCGATGGACACGCTGTGATGGAAGGCGGGATCCGTCAACCGCTCTTCGTGTTTGCCGTCCAGCCCGACGCGGTGCAGTTGGACCTTCAGCGGGTTGTCGCCGCTGCGCGCCCGATACCAAAGCAGGCCGGCGGTTTCGTCCAGGCGTTCAATGCCTGCTACCTCGCACTCATGACGAGTCAGGGTCGCGAGTAGCTTGCCCGCGAGCGAGTAGAGGTAATAGTTGCGCCATCCGCTGCGCTCGCTGGCCCACACGAAGCGTTGGTTGTCCACCAGCCAGCGGATCTCCGGCGAATTGTTGGTCCAGGAATCCGGCCATTCCTCGCGCACGATCGTGCGGCACTTGCCATTCTTGGGGTCGGCCGCCACGAATTCCATCACGTTTTGCAGGCGATTCGTGCGCCGGAACAGGAGTTCGCGGCCATCGGGGGACCAGGAGACGCCGTAGACGTAGTGGCCGACAACCTCGTCGCTGAACTCTTTCCCGCTGCGCACGTCCACGCGCGTGCTCCGATTCTTGCCGAGATCGTAAATCCAAAGTTCGGCTACGGGGTTGGGCGCGCCTGCCTTCGGATAGGCCTCGACGTCGAGCGCGGTCTGAAACTCGGTTTGCTTGAGAGCCAAGTGATAGTCCAAGCAGGCGCTTTCGTCGAAGCGATAGTAAGCCAAACGACTACCATCCGGAGACCACCACATGGCTGTGGTTTGGCCTAATTCTTCACCATAAACCCAGGACGCCGTCGCGAACTTAATGCGCGAGGCTTCATTGCCTTCGGTGGTGAGTTGGCGCTCCTGCCCCTTTGCATCGCGCAACCAGAGATTGCGCTCGCGATGAACCGCCATTTGCGTTCCGTCCGGAGAAGGCGCGCTGTCCGCTTGTCTGCCGCGCTCTGGTCCGCGCCCGCCGCCGGTGCCGCCGCGTCCTGCGCGCGGCTCCTCGGCGGCTACCTCGCTCAGCGCCTGGGTAGCGAGTTCATAGCGAAAATTAGCTCCGCCTTTGCGGAACTGGAGCGACCCGCCGTCCTCCGCCCAGCGTACGTTCAGCGCGCCTGAAACGAAGGCCCCGCCGATCTTGGGAGAGATTTCAGCGTAGCGCGCGTGGCCGGGGTAGCCGGGCAGCCGATCCTGAGCCGCCATTGCGGCGGAACTCAGTGGAATCAAGAGGAACAGGGCCGGGAGGGCGAGTCGCATGGCGATTGGTCCTGCCATCCTGGCGCCGCGGCGTCTGGTCTGCCCGCCTACGGAAGGCCAAGGATGTGCGGGAGCATTCCGTGGCTCTGCATGATCGCCACTAACTCCCCGGCGGGAATCAGGAGTAGGGCTCCGAGGCTGCGGAACGCATGGCGACGCATGGCCGTCAGATTGATCGTCAGTTCTTGATCCGCCTGCTCCGCAAACAGCGTGCGCGGCCAGAACCGAGGCACCCGGGCCTGATAGACGAGATAGTCCTCGCCGTGTTCACGGAGCATCACGCGTTCTTCCTCGCGCACCACGCCCGCGTAGAGCAGAGGGCCCAGAATCACGGTGGCCAAACCCAGGCTGAGACTCTGCAGGAATCCCGCCACGGCCAGCCCGATCAACAGCGAGCCGAGGTAGAGCGGGTTGCGGCTCAGGCTGTAGGGGCCGCTGGTGATCAGCCGGTGGCTTTTGCGTCCGCCGATGAAGAGGGTCGCCCAAGTGCGGAGCCCCACGCCTCCGATCAGCAGGAAAAAACTGCAGGCATCCAGCGCCTGGTCCATGACTGTGCCTTCACTCCAATAGCGGCCGCTCAAGATGGCCGCGGCGACGAGTGGAAGAAAGATCAGTGAGCCGAGCTGCCGGCGCCAGAGGAAGACCCTGCCCGAGTGCATCGGGGTGGCGGGCAGCGGAGCGGGAGCCGTCATGGGTCTTGACTGAAAGCGAGAAGCGTCCGCTCACGGTCTCAAAATCGTCCTCAATCCGGCGCCACGGGCCAGAAAGCCTTGTTCGGTCGCACCTCGAAACTGCTGTAGAGGCCCACGGTGTCATCCTCAACCATCAGCGCCAGTCCGCCCGTGAGCCGGCGCACGCTGAAGTCCTTGGAGGGCACTTCGATCTCTTCGTCGTTCACGACCATCTTGCAGTTGCCTGCTCCGTCCATGGTGAACTCGAACTGGAACACCTTCTCCTCACTGGCCAACATGCCGCCGCCCACTTGGGTCGGACCCACCACGGCCACGCCGGAATCCACGTCAGTGCGTTGATCCACCGTCCATAGGCCCACCGCGTTGGTGCCTTGCCGCGGGTGTTCGAAACTGAGCCAGATGCGCGGTCTGCCGTTCCGGTCCAGGCCGAGCAAGATGCGTCCGACCGTGCCGTCCACCTGGACCTTGCCGCGCACGTCGTAGGGCGGAGCCAGCCAGGACAGGGCGCCTTCGTCGCAACGCTCGTAGCCGGGAGTGTCGCGGCCTTTCGGGTTGTAGATCAAGAGGCCGTCTTTTTGGTAATCGACGGCGGTGACCATGTCTCGCGAACCTTCCGATAGCTGAATCTTGCGGCTGCCTTCCGGACCCTTGTTGAAGGCTGCCTGCCACATGCGCAGGTCTTGGCCGCTCAACTCGGCGAACTCCGCCGCCTTGGTGTTCAACTCGTCGAACTCGACGCCGAGCGCGCGCTGGAGGTGCGCGGCCCACAGCGCGGCCATGACCGGATGCCCGGCGCTCAGGGCGTTCTCCATCGCAACTTCCATGTCGGCGCGAGCTTTCTTCGAGACTTCACAAACGCCTTTCACCACTTCTTTGGCTCCATGTTCGTCGAGCCATTTTTCGGACGCCGCGAGTCCGGCAGTGTCGCCGACCGGCCACAGCATTTCCCAGTGGCGCATCATCCAGAAAGCGGATTCGCCCTCGCGTTTGCCGCCGAAGGTCGCCTCGGCGAGCAACCGGAAGGTTTCCGGGTCATCTGGGCGTTTGGCGTCGGCCTGCTCCGCGGTGCTGCGCGCGCGTTCATAGTCGCCCGCCAAGACGTAGCCACGTGAGCGGGCCTGCAGCACGTCGGCGAATTCGTACCCGGACTGCAGTTCGCCGTAGAGGGAGTTGGTGAACTTGCGCCAGCGGTTCTCGAATGCTTCCCAATTTGGAACGTCGGGATCCGCTACCGCGGTCACGAACAGTTCCTTGGCCTTGTCCAAGGGCTGATTGCGTTCGTTTTTCTTGTTGCCTTCCTTGGCGTAGAAGTCGAGATACTTCAAGTAGGGCTCGCGATAGACCAATCGTCCGGCCTTGCGCACGGCCTTGTAGTCCTGCGGAATCTCTTGGCCCGGAGTGATGGGCGTTCCGTACACGCGCCGGTCATTCTCTTCATAGTTGAGCAGGAAGTAGACCAGCGCCCAGCCGTAGGCGTAGTAATCCCCTTCATAGGAGAGCAAGCCAGTCGAGTCCGGGCCGCTGTTGCGCTCGTGACCGACCAACTCCTCAAGCGAGTGGCGGCTCTGGCTGTGCTCGAGCCACCACCACTCGCGCAGACGATGCTCGGCGACGTTGTTCTTCACGATCGTGCCGTCGGCCTTGATCTGGCAGCCTTCGAAGTAACTCGCCGTTCCTTCGTCGAGCCACACCGGCGTGTACACGCCGCGCTTCTGCAGCTTGTCGGTGAGGATCGTCATGAACTGGTGGCTCGACTCGTGGAAGAGCGTCGTCCAGAGATCTTCGCGCGAGACGTCGGGGTTGCCGTAGGAGCGGTCGTATGCGGCAACGATGTTGCCGCCCGGCACCCAGTAGCCGCCTACGCTCTCGCTCGGCAAGGCGCGGCCAATGGCTTCTTGAGAGAAACGGTCGAAGTCGCTGCGCTTACGGTGCACGGCGAGCAACACGCGCGGAGTCTTCTTCTTGTAGTCGTAGACCTCTTGATAGAACTCGTAGACCTCATCCATCGCCGACTGGAGAGTCATGAAGAATTCGTAGTCGAGGTTGGTCGCGACGTCGTAGTAGCGAGACTTCTCCTGGAAGCGGTCCTCCCAGGATTCGTGCTTGGCGTTCTGCTTGGCGATCCAGGACGCCGACTTGCGGCGCACTTCGGCGGCTTGGAATCCCCCGCCGGAAGCCTCTTGCCCGGCTTTGTCCACCAGAGTGTCCCACTCCTTCTCCAGGGCTTTGTCCGTCGGATTGAGATCCATCAACTTGGAGAGCAAATGTCCGGCGAGCCGGAACTGCTTCTTGCCGGCGGCGGACTTCGCGGCCTTGAGAATCCCGTCCGCCCAGGCGTCCACGATCTGCTCGTCTTGGTTCCATCCGTCCCACAGCGCGGTCAATTCGGCGCCCGTGGCGGCTGCGGCCTTCGCCTGGCCGCTGTACTTCTGCGACCAGTAGAGCCATTTGCCCCAGCGCAACTGCGCGGCCACGTCATCGTTGGCCTTGGCGATCTGGCCGAGCAAGGCGTAGCCGGTGGCGTCGTAAGGCCGGCCCGCGAGCTCCAGCAGCGCGGAACTCTCTGCTTCCTCGATGCGGCCCGCGAGCAGATGAGCGCGCGCTTCTTCGAAGGTTTCGGCCTGCTGCACGGAGAGCGGCAGCGCTCGCGGCGAGGGAAGGCGGGGGTCGGCGGGCGCGGCGGCGAGCCACGCGCACGGGACGAGCGCGGCGAGGAGCAGGAATCGAAGCATGGATGCTCTGGCATACGACCATCCGGCCGTAGCGCAGGGCTCCAGTCTAGTCCCGAGCCAACGCCGCGTTTTCTTGCAAGGGAGCAGAATCTGCAGCCGCGACGCTCCGCGTGGCCTCACTCAGAAAGCCGTAGCCGACTTCTTCGAGCCAGTCATGCAACACCCCGAGTGGCACAGCCAATCCCATGTGCGTCACCACTTGGGGGCGGTAGGACCCATGGGTGTAGATCTTCGAGAACACGCCGGCCAATTCCAGAGTGTCCGCCAAGAAGACGCCTCCGCCGCTATTCCCGAAGAAGGCCGGGCTGGACACCATCCAATAGGGTTGGGATCCCACCTTCCAGTCCGTGCGCGTCACTTCGCCGCGCGTGGCTTGCGCCGTGGTGCCGAGCGGGCAGCCCACGGTCCAGATCTCCGTGAAGGAGCCCACGCGTTTCTCCGCATCCCGCGGGGCGAGCCGCGCCACCGGGCCGAGATCCACGTCTGTGCGGATTTCCAGCAAGGCGAGATCGGACATCACGTTCTCGGCGAGCAAGCGGGCCGTAACTCGGACGGGCTGCTCGAGGAGTTGGTCGAACACGCAGGGAATGTCCACTTCGGTGTGGGGAAGCTCGGTAGTGCGCGTTGCGGAAGCGTCGCGCGCCGCGGAATCACCGGCGACTTCTTCTTCCTCCGTGAACAGATCGCGCAGCACGTGCTGCGCGCTCAAGGCTAGGTAGTAGGGACCGCGTTCGTCTTCGGAGCGCCAGACCAGCACTCCGCTTCCCACGGATTCGTTCGCGTCGATCTGGAACACCGGCATCAACAGACTCTCCCGCAAGGTCTTGGCGCTCGGTCCGGTGATCCGGGCCATGCCATCCGCTTGCTGATGCATCGCGCTGCGCAACCCGTCCACTTGGAGCGCGCTCTGCTCGAGCCGCTCCCGGAGCGAACTCAGATCCGTATCCGAAGCATTCAAGTCCGAACGCGCTGCGGCTAGGGCGGCGTCCCATTGATCGAGCGCGCTCTGCCACTCGGCCGTCATTTGCGCCTGCCATTGCTGGTCAGCGGCGCGGCGTTGCTCGTTCGCGGTTCTTACCGTCTGGAGGGCCGCTTGCAGGCCTTCGATCTCCATGTCCTGCACACGCAGGCGGTTGCGGAAGGCGGCGAGTTCGGGACCCGCCCACCCCCAGGCCGTGATTCCGGCGAGGAGCAAGACGATGAGTGTCAAAATGCGGCGCATGGTGGCCAATCTCCTGAAAGCGATTTCTTGAAAAAACCTGAAGCCACCGAAGCATATGCCGCAGAAGACGCCCGGGAGGGCGAATTCCGGCCGCTCCGGCCGCTCTCCCCGGCGGTTACAATCCCTGGTGAAACCATGTCTTACGCGCGTGTGGAGGAGGCCGTTACCGCGATCCAGGAGGGTCGCATGATCGTGCTGGTGGACGACCCCCGGCGCGAGAACGAGGGGGACCTCGTCATGGCGGCTGAGAAGATCACGCCCGACGCCATCAATTTCATGCGCAAGGAGGCCGGTGGCCTGATCTGTCTGG
>CAZCXL010000053.1:0-11131 GCA_964502625.1 uncultured Planctomycetales bacterium
GGCGCTCGTGAAGTCTTCGCCGCTGTCGGGATCGAAGTACAGCACCAATTCGGTAGTACCCGGATTGAACCATCCCGCGACACCGCCGCCGGTCTTGCCGTACTTGTGAAACTCATCTTCTTTGGCGCAGATCCGCACGATCGAGACGTGTGTGATCGGTTCCGGGGGCGGGAAGTCCTGTTCGAAGAGGTCCCGCGAGGCCTCGAGGCGTTTGATGACGCCGTTGATTTTCTTCGCGTCGGTGACGTTGGTCTTCAGCACGAAGCGCTTGGAGGGAGTCTCCACCAATTTCCAGCCCGGCGTCTGGTCCACGTCGCTCTGGTGGAACTTCATGAAGTCTTGGTAGGAACTGGTGTCATCCAGACTGCTGACTTCGGCCTCGAGGGAGTTCCCGAGTCTCAGGGTCTTCATGGATTTTTCCACGCCCTTCTCCCAGTCTTTGCGGACTTCTTGCGGATAGTCCCACACGAAAAAGAAGCGTGTGCCTGACAGGTCAAGGACCCAGACGTCGAAGACCACGTCTGTGGCATCGCCGCTCCCGGTCACCAAGAAGGTGTCGTAGCGTTCGCGGTGCAAGACCAAATCTTTCAAGATTTTGACGTCCTCCGCAACCGGCACGACTTCCTTGAACTCGTTCTCGCGCAAACTCCCCGAGTACATGCTCAAAATGACTTCGCGGGTGCCGGTTTCCTGGCCCTTCTCGCGGTCCACCTTGCCGCGCAGACCGCCGTCGCCGTCCTTGCCGCCCTCAGTGGTGGAAGTCTGGGGATCCACCTTCACGACGTAGAGGCCGGGCGGGTAGTTGATGCGATCGTTACCCGCAACCTTGATGCCGACGCCGCGCTCCGCGTCGAGTTGGGCCACGATGCCCCTCTGCGCGTCCTCTGCGCGGACCGGCACGTCCAACCAATCCGAGAACGGCTTGAACTTGAATCCGTACTGCGGAAAGTCACGGAAGGCACGGCCCTGTTTCTGGGCGGCCAGATCAGGAGAGAGCGCGGCAAAGGCCGCGGCCAGAACCAGGACGAGGCGGATCAAGTACATGCTGTCAGGAAGAACGAATGAATCTCCCGCATACTAGGGGAAAATCCCGGGCCGTGCCAGAAAAGTGGCTCAGACCGGGCTCGGGGGCCGGAGCAGCCGCACCCGGGCTGGCCTCAGGATCCGCCTACCAAAACGGCAGCCGCGCGAGAGGAGTTCGAGTCGTGGGGTCAGGAGCTCCGCCGATTCCAGCACCTCCACGGCTTCGTGCTCCGTCGGATCGAAGGAACTCTCCGGTGCGGGCTCCAAGAAAACTGCGCCATTGCCGAGCAACACCGCCTCCAGAGCCTGCCGGATGGCCGTCACGCCGGCCAAAAAGGAACTCGATCCCTCGGCCCGCCGCACGGAATCGGGCACGTGCTCAAGGGCGGCCGCGAAGTAATCGTCCACGCGCAGCAGTTCGGAAAGCATGCCTTCCAGCCGCAGCAAGGTGCGCTCTTCGACGTCTTGGGAGGAACGGCGCTTGAGATTCTGCAGTTCGGCCATGGCGCGCAGGCAACGCTCGCGCCATTGCTCAAGGCCGTCTTCAGCCGGCGGGGCGGCGGCGGGTTCTGCCTCCGATGCGCGGGGCTCTTCGATTCCGTCCAGGTTCGGATCCGCGGCGGATCCGGGTTCTTCCTGCGGCTCAGGTTTGCGGCGGAAGGCGCTCATTTTGCGTCCTGGCTCTTCTGCTCTTGATCAATTTCGAAGAGCCGCTTCACGATGCTCTTTTGTTCCCGGTTCAGTTTTTCAGGAACGCTGACGAACACTCGCACCATCAAGTCTCCGCGGGAACCTCCGTGCAGAGGAGGCAAGCCCTGGCCGCGAATGCGGAAAAGTTTTCCGGTGGCCGTGCCTGCGGGCACGTTCATGCGCGCCTCGCCATCCAGGGTGGGCACTTGGATGCGGTCGCCGAGCACGGCCTGCGGCCAACTGACCGGCACTTCGACGTAGAGATCTTGGCCGTCGCGGTGGAAGCCTTCCTTCTCGCGCACCCGCACTTCGACGAACAGATCTCCGGGGGGGCCGCCGCGGGCTCCCGCCTCGCCTTCTCCAGCAAGCCGGATCTGCGCGCCGCTTTCGATGCCCGCAGGAATTCGGACACGCAACTCGCTCGATTTGAGGGCACGACCCTCGCCGCTGCATGTGGGGCAAGGTTTGCTCACCGTTTCGCCTTGTCCGTTGCAGCGCGGACAAGCGGTGCGCACCGCGAAGAATCCCTGCTGCTGCGCGATGGCTCCGCGTCCGCGACAGGTCGGGCATGTTTCGCGCTTGGCGCCTGGGGCGGCGCCGCTGCCCGTGCAGGCCGTGCAACTCTCCGCACGGCGCAGGGTGAGGGTGCGCTCGGTGCCTTCGAGAACCTCTTCGATTCCGATTTCAACGGCTGCACGCAAGGACCGGCCGCGCGCGCCGCCTCCGACCGTGCCGCGGCCGAAACCGAACAAGGTTTCGAAGATCGAGCCGCCGCCGCCGCCAAAGATGTCGGAGAACTGGGAGAGAATGTCGTTGACGTCGTATTGAACGCCGCCGCCATCCGGGCCCGCGCCCACGCCGGCGTGCCCGAAACGGTCGTAGCGCGCGCGTTTCTCCGGATCCGAGATCACCGAGTAGGCCTCGGTGGCCTCCTTGAACTTATCGGAGGCATCTGCCTCTTTGTTGCGGGCGGGTTGATTTTTGCGCGCGAGCTTGCGATTGGCGGACTTGACAGCCGCCTGGTCGGCGGCGCGCGCGACGCCGAGTACCTCGTAGTAATCGCGCTGGGCCACGCGGCTCATTGTGGCGCTGCGCTGCGCCGACGGGGAGCACGGACGCCCTTAGGCGACCGCACCCTCCACGGCTTCCTTGGCGTCTTGCTTGAGGTCCACGACGAGCGTGTTGGTGGTCAACAACAGACCAGCGATGGAGCCGGCGTTCTGCAGCGCAGAGCGCACGACCTTCGCGGGATCGAGAACACCGGCTTTGCCCATGTCCTCGTATTCGCCGGTGAGCGCGTTGAATCCGAACCAGCCTTTGCGTTCAAGAATCTCCGCGACCACGACGCTGCCGTCGAAGCCGGCGTTGTCGGCGATCATGCGCGCCGGCGAGCTCAGCGCACGCAGCACGACGTCCACGCCGAATTTCTCGTCGCCAGTGGCCTTGGCGTGCGCCGCCGTGACCGCTGCAAGCGTGCGCAACAGCGCGGTGCCGCCGCCCGGAACCACGCCTTCTTCGCGAGCCGCGCGCGTGGCGTGGAGTGCGTCATCCACGCGATCTTTACGCTCCTTCATCTCGGACTCGGTGGTGCCGCCGACCTTGATGACGGCCACGCCGCCAGCCAGTTTGGCGAGGCGCTCTTCAAGCTTCTCGCGATCGTATTCGCTGGTGGAGCGCTCGATCTGGGCTTGGATCTGGCGCACGCGGTCTTGGATCGCGGCTTTCTTGCCGCCACCGCTGACCAGCACGGTGCGCTCTTTCTCTACGCTGAGCTTGCCCACGCTGCCGCAGTCACTGCTGGTGCAGTCTTGCAGTTTGCGGCCGGTCTCTTCCATGACGGAAGTCGCTCCGGTCAGCACCGCGATGTCTTCGAGCATGGCTTTGCGGCGGTCTCCGAACCCCGGGGCTTTCACCGCGACCACGTTCATGACGCCGCGCAGTTTGTTCACCACCAAGCCGGCGAGCGCTTCGGCCTCGACGTCTTCAGCGATCAGCAGCAGCGGACGGCCAGTGCGTGAGACGGATTCGAGCAGCGGCAGCAACTCCATGAGGTCGCTGATCTTCTTCTCGTAGATGAAGACCATCGCGTCCTCGTATTCCGCAGTCATGCGGCTGAGATCCGTGACGAAGTAGGGGGAGACGTAGCCCTTGTCGAAGGACATGCCGTCCACGTACTCAGAAGTGGTCTCCATGCCGGAGGCTTCTTCCACGGTGACCACGCCTTTCTCGCCGGTCTTGGCGAGCACGTCGGCGATCTGCTGGCCGAGTTCGCGGTCGTGGTTGGCCGCGATGGTCGCGACCATCGCCATGTCTTCACGGCTCTTGGCCGGACGCGACAGTCGCCCGATCTCTTTGACTGCGGCCGCAACGCCGAGCTCAATTCCGTCGCGCAAGGCGACGGGGCTTGCGCCCGCGGCCATGTACTTGAGACCGCAGCGCATCATCTCCGCGGTGAGCACAGTGGCGGTGGTGGTGCCGTCACCGGCCTCGTCGTTGGTCTTCGAGGCGGCCTCGCGGACCAACTTCGCGCCCAAGTTCATGAAGGGATCCTCGACCTCGACTTCCTTCGCAACGCTGACGCCGTCTTTGGTGACGGAGGGCGCGCCGAAGGACTTCTCCAGAATCACGTTGCGGCCTGCGGGTCCGAGCGTGACTCCGACGGTCTTCGCCATGATTTCGATGCCGGCGAACAATTTTTCGCGGGCCTTGTCTTCGAACAGAATCTGCTTGGGCATGGTCGTGGAGGGCTAGCGGTCGATTTTGGCGAGGATGTCGTCGGCGCGGAGGACTTTGTACTCCTGGCCCGCGATTTCGATTTCGTTGCCGGCGTATTTGCCGTAGATCACTTCGTCGCCATTGGCGACGGACATCGGCAGGCGCTCACCCTTCTTGGAGAGCTTGCCCGGACCGACGGCGATCACGGTGCCGCGTTGCGGTCGCTCTTGCGCGTTGTCCGGTAGCACGATGCCTCCGGCGCTGACGGTCGGGGATTCCGCGGGACGCACCAGCAGGCGGTCCTCGATGGGGGAGAAGCTGATTTTGGGGTTCACGTTCTTGGCGGGTTTGGCCATGGCGATGTTTCCTAGTCTGGGTTACTCGTCGTGGTCTTCGTGACCGGAGTCGGCGGCGGCGTCTTTCTTCGGCGCTTCCACGATGAGGCAGTCAGTGGTCATCAGGGTGGCAGCCACCGAGACGGCGTTTTCGAGCGCCGTGCGCGTGACCTTCACCGGATCCACGATTCCCATGGCGTAGAGGTCGCCGTATTCACCGGTGAGCGCGTTCCATCCGAAGGAGGGACGCTTGTCGGCGAGCACGTTGCGCGCCACCAGTGAGCCATCCATGCCCGCGTTGGTGGCGATGGTGCGCAGCGGAGATTCGAGCGCGCTGCAGAGAACTTGCAGGCCCATGGCCTCGTCTCCTTCGAGTTTGAGTTTCTTCGGGAGATCGCGCGCGATCCGCAGGAGAGCCACGCCGCCGCCCGGCAGCACGCCTTCCTCTTTCGCTGCGGCCACTGCGGCCTTGGCGTCGTCGTAGCGCAACTTGCGCTCCTTGGCCTCAGATTCCGTGGCGGCGCCCACCGAGATCACTGCGATGCCGCCGGACAACTTGGCCAGACGCTCTTCGAGTTTCTCGCGGTCGTAATCGCTGGTGGTGGTGAGGATCTCACGGCGAATTTGCTCCACCCGCGCCGCGACGTCGGCTTTCTTGCCCGCGCCTTCGACGATCGTGGTGTTGTTGCCGTCGACGATCACGCGCTTGGCGGAACCGAGGGTTTTGAGATCCACTTTGTCCAGCTCGATGCCCGCGTCTTTCATCACGCAGGTGCCTCCGGTCAGGACCGCGATGTCGCGCAACATTTCCTTGCGGCGATCGCCGTAGCCCGGTGCTTTGACCGCGACCACGTTCAGGATTCCGCGCATTTTGTTCACCACCAGAGTCGCCAAAGCTTCGCCCTCGACGTCTTCGGCAATGATGAGGAGCGGACGCCCGGCTTCCTTGGCTTTCTCAAGCAAGGGCAGCAATTTCTGTAGGTTCGAGATCTTGTCCTCGAAGGCGAGGATCAGCGGCTTCTCGTAGCTGCACTCCAGAGTCTCGAAGTCGGTGGCGAAGTTCGGCGACAGGAAGCCGCGGTCGAACTGCATGCCGGCGCGGTGGTCCACGCGAGTATCCAACTCTCGGCCTTCTTCGACGGTGATCACGCCGTCCGGGCCGACCTTCTCATACGCTTCGCGGATGTGGCCGGCGATGCGCTTGTCGTGGTTGGCCGAAACCAAGGCCACGGCTTCGATGTCGTCGGCGCTCTTGACGGGCTTCGAGCCGACCTTGAGTTGGCGCGCGCACTCTTCGGCGCCGATGCGCAGACCGCGAATCATGGCAGTGGGGCTGGCGCCCACCGCGAGATGCCGCAGGGATTCCTTGTAGATCCGCCACGCGAGCAGAGTGGCGGTGGTGGTGCCATCGCCGGCGCGGTCGTTGGTCTTGGTGGCAGCCTGTTTGACGAGCTGAGCCCCCAAGTTTTCCTTACGGTTCCGCAACTCGATGTCGCGCGCGACCGTCACGCCGTCGCGCGTGACCGTCGGGCCGCCCCAGGATTTCTCCAGGACGGCGTTACGACCCTTCGGGCCAAGAGTGGAGACCACGGCATGGGCGAGTTTCTCGACCCCGGCCAGAACGGCCTCGCGGGCTTCCGTGTCAAACGTCAGTTCCTTCTGCATGGGAGGGCGACCGACCAATGGGAGGGAGGTATCCTCAACCGAGGCCGGTACGAAGCCCCACAGAGCAAATGTGGTGCCAACACCGAGCCCCTTCCCCGCCCCACTTCCTGCCAGATTGGCATGACCTCTGTTCTTCTCCTTCCTCTGCTGCTCGCTTGGCCCTGCCAAAGCGGTGGGGAGTCCGCAGCTCCGACGGAGGCTCGGTGGGTCGAAGCCGAGGGTGACCATCTCTCCGTTTGGACGGGTTGGTCGGGCGGAGCTCCGCGCCGCGCTTCGGCCCCACTCTCGGTCCGTGGTTGGCACTGGAGTTTGCGGTGCCGTCCCAGCCCGTATCGGAAGAAGCCTGGATCTTGGAGTTGGTCGGTGGAAGTCGTCTGCGCGGATCGCCCGGTCCCGATCTTCCGGACTCGGGTCTTCCGAGTTGGCGGCTCGCTCTCCAAGGCGAGGTCTTTCTTCCATTCGATTCACTCTGGCTGCGCGCGCAAGGGCGGGGCTCCATCCCCGAGCCGCGGCCTTTGGATCAAGATCAACTTTGGTTGCTGCGGCCCGGCGGCGTGCTCGATCTGCAACGCGGTTTTTTATTGGATTGGCGCGCCGCAGGAGCCGTGTTCGAGACCAGCGGTGGCGCGCGCACCGTTCCCTGGCCCGAAGTGCATGCCCTCAGCGTGCTCGAAGAATCGCTCGCACCGCCCCGCGATGGGGTGTGGCTGTTCCTTGCCGATGGCTCAGCACTGACCGCGAAAGTGATTGCTCAAGATCCGCGGGGAGCGGAGGGTTCGCATTGGGAAATCGAGTTGCCATGGGGTGCGCACGCGCGAATTCCCGCCTCTGCGGTGAGCCGCGTGCGGCGTCGCGAAGCCGTCGAAGAATGGGCAAATGCCGCGTGGACAGTGTCGGAGCAGCCCTCGTCCAGCGTCTTGGATTGGTCTCCCAAGCTTGGGCGCTCCGTGGACGGTCACGCCTTGCGCTTGGGAGCCCGCACCTGGCCGGATGGTTTGGGTGTCAAGGCGCCGAGCACGCTCACACGCCGCGCTCCTGGGGCCGGACTGCTGATGCTCACCGTCGGAGCCGACGCGCGCGTGGCCGATTTCCGCCAGCCGCAACCCATCGTGTTTCGCGTGCTGCTCGATGGCGTGGAACTCGCTTCCACGCCCCCTCTGGGCCACAGCGACGCTCCACGCACGCTGCGAGTTGCGGTTCCTCACGCGGGTTTGTTGAGTTTGCGCGCCGAGACGGCGACGGAGGCCAATCAAGGTGCCCACGCGAATTGGTGTGATCTGATCTGGCTCGCCGGGGAATGAAGCAGCCGCGCACGCTCCCCGTGCTCATGCTCGCGCTGTTCTGCGTGGGTGCTTGGCTCTTGGGTTGCGCGCGCGAGGCAGCAGCAGAACCGGAGTCGCAGAGCCGTGAACTCGGCGCCATGGTGGACGTGAGTTTTCACGCCGAAGGATTTTCACTCGCGCGCGCAGAGGATGGCGCTCTGGAGTTGCGCGTGCGCGCGCGCGCGACCGAGCGAAGTTGGCGGTGGCAAGGGGCCAGTTGGGTTCCGCAGGAGGAGCGAGCTTCCACAACCTTGAGCATGCGGAGCATCGTGGCGTGGGAAGATTCCACGGCGCTCGCGGCCATGCGCGAAGAACCGCAGTCCTTCGGCGCTCTACTCACGGAAGGTGGCGCAGCCATCGGCTGGAGTCCGCAAGCGGTCTTCCGTGCCGATGGTTCTCGCAGTGCCGTGGCCTACGACACCAGCCGAGAGGGGGACGCCGATGTCGTCCTGCGCGATGCTTCGGGCGCAGAGACGGTGCTCGCCGGCACTTCGGCCTTCGAGGCGAAGCCCACCCTGGCCATGGACGGAGCGGGTCGGCTGTGGGCGGCTTGGGAAATCGGCGCGGATGAATGGGGCCGTCATCCTGAGTTGCACGGCGCACGGCAACTTACCCTGGCCGTTCGCGAGCCTGATGGCCGCTGGAAGCGCGCGCCCGAGATGGCGCTCCTCTCGCCCGTTGCGGGAGTAGCGGCGGGAGCCCCTGGCGCTGGGCCTTTCGTGAGCGCGGAAAGTCCCTTGCTGCTGGCGGATGCGGAAGGAGGAATCTGGCTGTTTTTTCGTTCGATGGTGGCGAGCACCAATCCTGAGGATGAGTCGCGCTCCACGCGCAAGGTCATCTGGCAACAACGTTTCATCACTTGCGGGACAGCGGGCTGGGGCGCTCCGCGCACTCTGAGTTCTGCGGACGGTCCGCAGCAGCCGAGTCTGAGCGCTGCTGCTTTGCCGGACGGCTCCGTCCTGGTCGTCTACGGCAGTGATCAACGGCGGGAGCCCAGCCAGGCGGACGCAAGTTGGAGCGCTTCGGTGGCACTTGGCTGGACGGTGCGCACGGCGGTATTGCGTAGTGCGCTCGGCGCTCCGCGTGTGGAGGGATGGGAACCGCTCGCTACCGGTCGTTCTGCGCCACGTCTCGCGCCGCCACCCGCGGATCCCGATCTGAGTTTGGTTCCTGAGGGCATGCTGCGCCTCTGGGGCGATCTGCACCGGCATACCGAGTACTCGCGCTGCAAGATGGACCTGGACGGCATGCTCCAGGATCAGTGGCGCTACGCACTCGACGTTGCTGCCCTGGATTTTCTGGCCGTCACGGACCACAAAGGACACTTGGACTATCGCCAGTGGTTCACACAATTGGAGGCAGTAAGAGACTTCGATCTGCCCGGCCGTTTCGTTGCGCTCTATGGTCTTGAGTCCGTGCTTCCGGATGGGCATCGCAACTTGATCGCACGTGATTTCTCAGACGCGATGGATCTCTTCGACCTTCTGGCGCGCGGGGGGAACCCCGCTCCGTTGCTGCGTGAGCGCGCCGTGTTGGTGATCCCGCATCAGATTGCGGATCGGCAATCGCCCTTTACGTGGCGGCAGCAATATCCGGAAAGTGAGCGATTGGTGGAACTCTTCCAATCTCGGCGCGGCTCTTACGAGAGTGAGACCGGTCCGCGCCGCACTCTGATCGCCGCGGATCAACCGAAGTGGGCTCAAGATCATCTGGCTCAAGGCTTTCGCTTCGGCTTCGTGGGTAGTAGCGATCACCAAGGAGTTCTGAGTGCCTACACCGCCGCGCTCGCGCGTGGACGGGATCGCAACGCGATTTTCGAAGCACTCAGCGCGCGGCGTTGTTACGCAGCCACGGCGAAGATCGCTCTGGATGCGCGTCTGGGCAGTCTAGAGATTGGCGCCGCTGGAGCTGTGGCCGCCGACGCGGCTCTTGAAGCGCGGATCGCCGCCGGCGCACCGTTGGCCTGGGTCGAAGTACTGCGCGATGGTGCCGTTGCACGGCGCTGGGAAGGGGAGGAAGCGGCTCCGCTCTGGTTTCTGTTGCGCACCGGCCTCGCCCGCGATGCGGAACGCGGCCTGAGCCTGCGCGTCCTTGGCGGGCGCATACTCGACGCTGAGCCTTGGCATCAAGAGCCGGGAGATTCTTTCACTGTTCTTGGCGATTCCGAGTTGCGCTTCGACGCGCTCGCAGACACCACCGATGAGGACGGCGTGAGGTTCCACGTCCAAGCGGATCCCGGGGCGGAATTGGTGCTTGAAGTCTCACTCTTGAGCGGTCAGGCAAGTTCTTCCCTGAAGGCGAGTGAGATTGCGGAAGGCACCCGGGTGCTCCGGCTCGGGCGCGCGCGGGTCGGACTTGAGGGCGGACGCCCTTCGCTCGGGCGGGATCGGCTGCAACTGCAGTACGCGCCGGGCGATTGGAAGGCCGGAGAGCAGGTCTATTTGCGCCTGCAGCGCGAAGACGGCGAGGTCGCATGGACCTCGCCCTTCTTTCTGGACGCGGAGTAACCGAGCCTAACGGGCTATTGCCCCGAGACTGCCTTCTGTTCCTTCAGCAGATTCTTGACCGCCTCTTCAAGTTCTTCGCCGCGAAGGTCGCGGAAGCGGATGCGGCCCTGCGCGTCGATCACGTAGACCGTCGGCCAGCCGTTGATGTTCCAGCGTGTCGCGATCGGACCCTCCGTGGAGCCCTCCAGGAGGTTCCGCCAGGTGATTTCCTGTTCCTTCAGCATCTTGAGGACGGCATCACGGCCGTCGTCGCTATTGATCCCGATCAGTGCGAAGGGTTGGTCTTTGAGGCGCTCGACCATTTCCTTCTCGTGAGGGATCATTGCGCGGCAAGGTCCTCACCAGAAACCCCAGAAGTCAAGCACGACGACTTTCCCGCGGTAGTCGGAGAGATGGAAGGCCTGACCGGCGCTGTCCACTCCGGCGATTTCCGGCACGATCATGCCAATCTGGAGATGATCCAACTCAAAGAGCAGGTGGGTCGCCTGTTGCGCGTCGGGGGAATCGGGTGCAGTGCGCACCACTTCCTCCAAGAGCGTGTGGCCTTCGGTTTTCTCCGTTTCATGGGAGCCGGCGGTCAACAGCCTGCCCAAACTCAGCGCTGCCGCGAGTCTTCCGCCGGAGTCCTGGGACTTGGCGCGAATGGTGCGTAGCGCCTCCACGGTCTTCGGGCGGCCGAGCGTCCATTCCGCCATCGGGAGGTCTGCAGCAAAATCTGCGATTGCCGGAGCGTTCAGGAACTCCGCCAGCATGCGGGCCACGATCTGGGCCTGCTCTTGCGGGTCTTCAGTTTTCTGCATCAGCCAGGACCATGCGGCGGCGGCGGCCGGATGTTTGCCTGCCCGCTCGGCGAAGGCACGGAAGCGCGGCGCGA
>CAZCXL010000054.1:0-11054 GCA_964502625.1 uncultured Planctomycetales bacterium
GTGGAAGTGGCGTGGCTGCTCGTCCCGGAAGGCGAGCCCGGTTCACGCTTCACACGCATGGTGCGCATCTTGCAGCCAGAGTCCGCGCCGCGCTCGATCTTGGAGGAAAGCTGGATCACCGATCTCGCGCGCTCCGGTTCCGGCTTGGTGGTGATGGACGGCGTGTTGCACGCGGCGTTCGGCGCGCGCGACGCTGTGAGTCAAGAGTTGCGCAACGAGTGGCGCGTCCCGGCTTACGCGCCCTTTGGTTTCCCGGTGGAACTCGGGCTCGAAGTGGAGCGCGTGAGCGGTGGCCCCCGGCGCAAGCCGCCAGAACTCGATGCCTCCATCCCCGACATGGGAGGCAGCCTGGTGCTGCGTGGCTCGCCGCCCTTCGTCATGCCAGAGCGCGTGCTCATCGAGCGTGAGTGGTTGAAGGTGGGCGGCGCCTGGCCGCGTTTCCAGGCGATCGAGCGCGGCGGACGTAACACGCTGCAATTGCCTCACGAGCGCGGCGTTGCCGTCTGGCTTCCGGAGGCAGATTCCTGCCTCGCACCTTTAATCGCCGCTGGAAGGAGGCTGCCGTGAATCGGCGCGCGGGCATGACCCTGGTGGAGGTGTTGATCGCGATGGCGATCTTCATCTTCGGTGTCACCGCGGTGCTGGGCCTCTTTCAACTCGGCGGTGGCCTCGAGTCGCGCGCGCGGGTGGAAGCGGAGCTCGCTCCGGCGATCGAGCCGCTCATCGCCAGCCTGCGAGGCAGCGCCTGGCGCCAAGATCCGCAGGGTAATTGGCTTCCTCCCGCGGTTCCCAGCGGTCAGAGCGTGCCGAGCGCCCCGGATTACCGCTACGACCTCGTGGTGTATCCTGGTCCGCTTGGCCATCCGGATCTCGTGCGTGCTCAGATCCGCTTCTGGCGCAGCGCTCCGGATCGGGTACTCGCCCAAACGTCCTTTTTGCTACCGCGACGCATCCCTGTGGAGCGTCGCCTGAATCGCCCATGAGTGCACTCCTCCTCCTCGCCTTGCTCGCCGCGCCCTTCGCTCCCCAAGCCGACGGGTCGGTGGATGAACTCGTCCGGCTCCGCGACGGCCGTCTACTGGTTGGCATCATCGAAGAGCACGATCTCGACGGCTTCCAACTGGTGCAAGCGCGCTCCGGCGGCAAGCTGCGCCTCGCCTGGAGCGACCTTTTCCCGGGTGAGTCGGAGCGCTTGATGCAGTCCTTCGGCATCGCCACCGAGATCTCAGCGCCGACCACCACCGCGCATCGCCTGCTGCTGCGCAATGGGCGCGAAATCGTCGGACGCATCTTGAGCCAGGACGTTCGCGGAATCCAGATTCGCACCCTCGAATCCACTCTGCAAATCTCTCCGCAGATGATCGCGGCGCCGCCGGAAGAGATCGTGGTCGAGGCGAGCGTGGTGCTCACGCCGGAGCAGTTCTATCAAGAGCGCATGTCGGGCGTGCCGGTGGACGATGGCTACGCGCAGTTTTTGTTCGCGCAAGAACTGGAGCAGATGTTCGCGCTCCAGCGCGCGCGCGAGCGTCTTGACGCGGCCGAAGTGCTCGCCAAGCAAGCGAATGACCAGCCGTTGCTCACGAGAATCACGGGCGCGATGACCAAGTTGGACGTGCTGATTCTGAACCAAGCCGAGGCGGAGGCCCTGGAGCAGATCCGCCGGGCGATGTATCGGGAGCGCTTCGAAGAAGCCGAGGCAGGAATCGCGTCTTTCATGACCACCTTTCCTCAGCCGCGGTTGAAGAGTGACTTCCTGAACGTGCGCGACAAGTTCAAGACGGCGCGCGCCCAAGCCATCACGCGCTATCTGGCGCGCAACTGGTTCAACCGCGCGATGGACGAAGTGAAACGCCACTCTCTCGATCGCGACGCCGGCGTGGACAGCCTCTTGGCCTGGGTCGAATCCGAGTTGCCCGTCACCATCCGCCAACGCCTCGGCGCTGAGCTGGAACAAATGGATGATGAACTCGATCCCAGCGCGCTCGACAGTCTCTGGGCGAGCCGCCTGGCTCCGGGCTTGGTGCGCCATCGCGCAAGTTACGGCGAAGGAACTTGGATCCTGGGAGAGGAACGTGCGCGCGCAGGCATGGAGAAGACGACCGCGGAAGAGAAAGACGACGGCAAGACCGCCGAGCAGCGCGAGATGGAAGAACGCGTGCAGCGCTATCTGAAAAACCTAGAAACCCAGAAGCGCGCCGCCTCGGGCGCTGCCGCAGAAGGAGAAGCCACTCCGGATGACTGGTGGCGTCAGGCCTCGGTCACCGAGCGCTCTCAGTTTCTGCTCGCCTACTACGCCGAGTTCTCCGGTGATTTCGAGACTACCACCCTGGAGTTCAAGCCCTGTCCGATCTGCGGCGGAACGGGCGTGATCGAAACGGTGGAGATTAGTTCGCAAGGTTCACAAAACCGGCGTCTGCGCTGCACGATCTGCCACGGAGTGGCGGTCAAGCGCGCGCTCAACTTCCGCTGAGATCTTGAGGCGGGCCGCCGCCGTGTCTGCTGGACTTCTGCTCGCGCTCAGCGCGGGCTGTGATGCTCCGAGCGTGGGGAAACCCTCTCCGGCTTCTGCCCTGCACGAAGTTCGTGTCGGCGAACGATTTCTGGATACGCGCGCTTTCGTCGCGCAGGCTGCCTTCGTCTATCCGGAAGAATCGCGCGAGATCGTGCGCAGCCTCCTGCGCGCCGAATTCACCGGGCGCGAAGCGGAACGGCTCGGCCTTCAACCCGATCGTGCGCGCGTGGACAAGGAGCTGCAAGAGTTCGAGCGTGGGCTGCTGGCAGACCTGGGTCCGGAAGGAGACTTCGATGCCTGGTCCCGTGCGCGCTACGGTCGCCCTTGGGCAGAAACCCGCTGGGTGCTCGGAGATCAACTGCTGCGCAATCAGCTCTATCAACTTTGTGTGCGCGTGGATGCACGCGTGCAAGGCCGCGTGCGCATGTTCTGGCTGGTGAGCCAGGACGAGACCGAAGCACTCGGTTGGGCGCGGCAACTGCAGAGCGGTATGGATCCGCGGGTGCTGTTCCCTGCCTCGCGCGTGCGCGGCGCTGAGGCCGATGGCAGTTTCTCTCCCGCAGCTGCGCGTTTGCCGCTGCCGCACGCTGACATTTTGCAGGACGCTGAGGTCGGGGCGGTGATCGGCCCGTTGCGATTCGCCGGCGATCAGGCGTGGTGGGTGGGCCGCGTGGCCGAAATCCTTCCTCCGAGCCGCGCCCAGCCTCCGGTGGAGGAGGTTCTGTCCGAATTGGATCGGGCGCCGCTCTCTCCGCTGGAAAGTCGGGCATGGTTTGAAGCAATGCTCGCCCGATATACTGCGAACGACGGAACGCCTTCGATTACGGCGCCTCAGCCCTCCTTTGTGCCCGCCCGCTGAAGATTCCACCGCGGAGATCCCGCACGAGCGCGTGCGCCTGCTCTTCGCGCTGCTCTACTCCTCGCCGGAACCGGTCTCGCTCGACCGCATCCGCGAGGTGCTTTATCCCACGCGCCGTGAGGCTGAAATGCCTACCGAGCGCTTCAGTCCGCGCGAGCACCTGGACGCCTTGGAACGCTGGATGGCCGCGCGCCAGCTCCCCTTGGTCGTGCGCGCCGTAGGCAAGGCTTGGCGGTTGCTCACCAGTGAAGACGTCGCGGGCCCGCTCGAGAGCGTGCGCAAGCAGGCCGAACAAGAACGGCTCGGCGCTGCGGGTTTGGAAGTGTTGGCCCTTGTCGCGTACCGCCAGCCGGTGCTCAAGGCCGATGTGGATGCGATTCGCGGCGTGAAGTCCGGCCCACATCTGCGCCATTTGCTGGATCTGCGCCTGATCCGCATCGTGGGTCGCGCGGCGCTGCCGGGTCGGCCCTTCCTCTACGGCACCACCCGCGAGTTCCTCGACCGCTTCGGTCTGGAGAGCCTGGACGATCTGCCCGAGGCCGGCCGTCTCACCGCCCCGGCGGAGCAGGTCGCCGAGGCGTTCGCGGTCGGTGAACTTCCCCCTGAGGCCTCCGCTGAGTTGAATGAGGGCGCCGCTGCGGTGCCTTCAACGACCCGTTAGGCGCAAGGGGTCCCGCGCCGATAGACTTTCCGGCTTCAATCGCTTCATGAGCAAAGCCTCGAAACGAAAGGGCGGCGCGGCCGCTGGGCCCACTCCGGCAGACGACGCTCCGATCCGCGTGGACAAAATGTCCCACGGACGGCGCATCCTGCTGATGGCCATCGCCATCTTCTGTCTGCTGATCTTCTCGGTCACTGGACCGATGTCGGACACCATCGGCGGGTGGTTCTTCGCGGGTGACTCGAAGGTCTACGCCACCATGGAGCTGCCGAGCGGCACGACCGAGATCAGCATCGAGGACTATCGCAACGCGATCACCCTGCAGGAGTTCGAAGCGCGACTCTTCCAGCAATCGGTGGAGAAGACCGAAGAGGAGGTGCTCTTCATTGCGGCCCTCGGCAAACTTGCCGACGAGTTTGAGGTGGTGACCACCGCACAGGAACTCCGAGACCTGCTGCTGATGTACACCCGCAATGACAAGGCGAACTACTCCGCCCTGTATCGCGGCATGGGTTATCGCTACCCGGCAGACTTCGAGATGATGCTCGGCCGCGTTCTGCGCCTGCAAAAGGTCCGGCAGTTGCTGGCCTCTGCCGCAGTCGTCACCGAGGATGACGTGCTGCGCGAATGGACCGACCTTTACCGCGAGATCCGCTACTCCTACTCGGTGTGGCGTCCCTCCGAATTCGTTGAGGCCGCCCAAGCGCTGACTCCCTCCGAGGCGGATCTTGCCGCCTACTTCGAAAAGGATCTCAGCCCGATGCAGCGCGCGAGCCTGGAGCGCGAAGACGCGGTGTCCTTTGACCTGATGGTCGTGGATGCCGCTGCAGCAGACTCTGAAGGCGTGCAGCGCCTCATCGGCAGCGACTTCGAGCCTTCGGCTGCTGCGATGGAAGAGTTCTACAACAGCCGCTCTCTGAGCCTGTATCGCCGTCCGTTGCCCGAAGGCGAGACCAAGCTGCCGGAAGGAGTGAGTGCCGTGCTCTCCATGGAAGAAGTGGGCGCGCGCCTCAAACGGGATTTCCGGATCCACGTTTCACTGAAGCAGGCCTATCTCACTTTGGCCGGTGGCGCCGACGCGGCGACCTTCGCCGCCGAACACGGATTGCGCATCCAGAACTACGCCGAACCCGTCGCCATGTCCGAACTGGAGAAGGTGGAAACCTACGGTTCGTTCCAAATGCGCGCGATGCCCTCGGCCACCGTGGGCACTTGGATGGAGAATCCGGTCCTCAAGCCGGATGGTCTCGGCTATCTCATGCGGCCGTTGAGTGTCCGCCCGCGCGCGATGCCGACCCTGGAAGAAGTGCGCGAGCCCGTGCTGGTCTTCTGGCGCGAACGCGAGCAAGGCCGCTTGGCCCGCGAAGCCGCGGAATCGTTCATCAAATCCCTGCCGAAGCAGACGGACTGGATCGACGGCGATGCGGTCGTGATCCAGGCAGACGCCTTCGGTCAAGCGATGGACGCCGAGCGTCGCCCGCAGGTTCATGTGGACTGGATTGCCCGCACTCCGCGCTTCAGCCAGGATCCGATCTGGCCGAGCGAAGATGCCGTGCTGCGCCGCGCGCGCAGCTTGCTGAGCGGCCGTCTCACCGAGCTGGTGGACGGTCAGGTGGTCGGCCCGGAAGACTTCGGCGCCGATGGATTCCTCGTTGCTCACTTGCAAGGCCGTCGCGACCCGGATCGGGCCACGATCTGGCCGGGTGAGGTGGACCGCGCGCGCATGTTGGCGCAGCAGAAATCCGGACAACAGTTCCAGACCGATCAACTCTCCTTCGAGGGCTTTGCCAAGGCCTGGAAGTTGACGAAGGTCCTGGTGACCGAGCCGGATCCCGTGCTCTAACCGTCGAGTTGCGCGCGGCTGAGATTCTCCGGCCATCCGGGGAAGATCCGCACGGTCAGCGACTGCAGCAAGGCGTCAGTCAGATCTTCTCGGGCGGCGGTGCGCTCGATCATCGCCCGGTGTCCGGCAGCCATGCGCGCCGCGCGCTGCAGCGCGAGTTGCGCCAAAGCGGGACGTGCGTCCATCAGGGCGACGCGGGCTTCCGTGAGGGAAGCGGACAGCAACCATTCCGCAGCTCCGACCCGACCAGCCGTGAGGCGGGCTTGCCCTTCGGCTTCGTGGGAAGCGCGCACCATTTCTAGCCAACTCCGCCGCGCGGCCCGTACTGACGGATGCTGCCCCGCAAGTTGCTCTGCGCGTGCCAGCAGGCTCAGTCCGCGGGCGCGATCACCGAGCGGCGCGCTCATCTCCACCTGCACCAAGCCCGCGAGCGCGCCGATGGCAGCCGGTTGGCGCTCCAAGGCTTGTTCGAAGCAGCGGCGCGCGTATTCCCATTCCTGCGCGGGATCCCCTCCGCTGACAGTGTCGGCGATGGCGGCACCGAGGTAGCCCAGGCCGCGTAGTTCCCAGGCGCCGGCGTCCCACGGCCGCGCGTCGGTCGCGCGCGACAACCACGCCGCAGGATTCTGCTCGTCGGGCTGAAGGGCTTGGACCACCGAGAGTTCTCCCGCAATCTGTGCGGAGACCGGAGTGAGCGCGAGCAGCGCTCCGACCGCCAACACGAAGCCCGCAGCGTGATATCGTCGGGGCTCTGCGACGCGCAAGAGTTGCGCTTGTGCGCGGCCCGCCGCGCCGGCGAGCAACGCGAAGAGCGCGAGTGACTGCATGTTGTCGAGCAAGGGAGAGCGCACGATGCCATGCACGGCGAAGGCGCCGAGCGGGGCCAGGAACCAGGCCGGCGCGCCACGCAATAAAACCAAGAGGGAGGCGAGCAAGAGCGCCCCGCCCAACCACCCGCACTCCAAGAGGAGTTGCAGCGGATCGTTGTGCAGAGACTTCGGTGTGCGGAAATTACGCGACTTCCAATCGTTGTTGGTGAGTCGGGCCTCTTCGACCGATCGCCACTCCGGATAATCGGCCTCGAAGCGTCCCAAGCCGATGCCGAGCGGGCGATTCGGAATCAAGGGCAGAGCGGCCATGGTGAGTTCCGCCCGAATCGCGAGGCTCGGCGGCATTGCGTTGGCGATGGGCGTCGTACTCGGAGGCGCCGCGATCACCGTGGCTCGCAGGAGTTCGCCCACCAGGAACGCAGCGGCGACGAAGCCGCAGCCGATGCGCGTCAGGGGCAGTCGCCATGCCGCCATCCCCAATCCTGCGACGAGCGCGAGCCGTCCCGCGAGCGTCCCGAGCACACCTGCATGCAGAGCGCAGAGGAGGGTCGCGGCCCAGAGCAGCGGCGCGCGGCGCGGCGCGGGCAGGAGCACCGCTGCGGCGACGACGAGCGGGGTGAGCAACTCCGCAGCATGGTTCAGGCCGGTGAAGGGCGCCACCGGAGGAGCCTCGGGCCAAGGCTTGAAGCCGAAGGGATCGAAGCCGAAAGCGCCTGCGAGCGCCAGCCCGCTGGCGGCGGAGCAACCCACCACCAAAATGCCGATCAAACGGCCGGGATCCACGCGGCCGGAGGCAGTGAGCGCGGCAATCGCCAGCGCAGAAAGCAGGGGCAAGCGATCCATGAGCCCGCCCACGGATTGCGCCCACGGCAAGAAGATCAGGGGCAGCAGACCCAAGCTCAATCCGGCGAGAATCAACCAGGTGCCCGGCGGGGGACTGGGAAACTCGCGCGCGAGCGCTCCGTACACGCCGAGCGCAAGGACTGCGACGATGGCGAGCACGCCGCCATCGAGTCGCACGTCGTCGAGCGCGATCGGGGACCACACGAAGAGCGGCACAAGCACCGCCGTAGCGGCGACGATGGAAAGAATCCATGCAGCGCGCGGACTCAGGACCGTACGCGTCACGCTGAAGCCTGCCGCGCCGGCGGCTCGAACAGGGCATCGACGAACGCGCGCGGATCGAAGACTTCAAGATCCTCCAGATTTTCGCCGACCCCGACGAAGAGCACGGGGAGTCCGAGTTCGCGGCCGATGGAGAGGGTGGCCCCGCCCTTGGCGGTGCCATCGAGTTTGGTGAGCAGGACGCCGCTCACCGGGACGGCGGTGCGGAACTGACGCGCCTGTTGAATCGCGTTCTGGCCAGTGGTTCCGTCGAGCACCAGCAGCACGTGATGCGGAGCGCCGGGGATCACCTTCTGCAGCACGCGCCCGATCTTCTCGAGTTCCGTCATCAGATTTTTCTGGGTATGCAGCCGTCCGGCAGTGTCCACGACCAGGTAGTTGCAGCCGCGCGCCACCGCGGCTTGGGCGGCATCGTGTGCGACCGCGGCCGGATCACTGCCGGCTTGCCCTTTGATCATGGTCGCGCCGGCGCGCTCGCACCAAATCTGCAGCTGCTCGACTGCGGCGGCGCGAAAGGTGTCTCCTGCGGCCACCATCACGGACTGCTGTTGCTTGCGCAGCCAGTGCACGAGTTTCGCGACGGAAGTGGTCTTGCCGCTGCCGTTCACCCCGACCACTAAGATCACCGTCGGGCCGCTGGTCGTCGGCGCGAGTGGCGCGCCCTGGGAGGCAAGCATGGCGGCGACGAGACGATCTTTCAGCCAGGGCGCCATGTCTCGCGGATGCGCGAAGCGGCCGGCCTTCAGCTCCTTTTCGGCTTCCTGCACCAATTCTGCGGCGAGCGGGCCGACGTCGGCGGCGTAGAGCAACTCTTCCAGCGCTTCGAGGGTTTCGGGCGCGCTCGCGTCGCCGGAAACTTTGCGCCAAGCGTGGGCGATGCGATTGCGCGTCCGCGCAAGACCTTCGCGCAGGCGGGCAAACACCATCTATGCGAGCGGCGGTCGCGGGCGCGGCCGCGGCACTGGGGCGGCGACGGGAGAGCCGGGCGCTGTGCTCGGCGCACCACCTTCGAGCGGAATGCGGCGGCGCACAGCGAGCACTTGGTCCGCGGACGGTGCAGTCGGCGTGGTGGAGCCGGATTCTGCGCGGCCGCGCTCAATGAGCACCCAGGTGCGGTCCAAGATCCCGTTGGCGAAGGCGCCGCTCTGCGCGGTCGAGTAGCGCTTCGCGATTTCAATTGCCTCGTTGATCACCACTTTGTAAGGCACCTCGGGTTGGTGAAGCAGTTCCCAGGTGGCGAGTCGCAGCACGTTGCGGTCCACGGCAGCCATGCGCGAGAGTCGCCAGTTCTCGGCGATGGCTTCGATCCAGGAATCGATGGATTCGCGATTTTCATGGACTCCGCGGCAAATCTCGCGTGCGTACTGGGCGACGTCTTCCCGGCCCTTGGCTTCTCCGCCCTTGGTGTGGTGATCCAGGAAGGCGTCAAGTTCCTCGAAGGCTTCTTCGCCGCGCACGTCCAGCATGTAGAGAAACTGGAGCGCAAACTCGCGGGCGCGCGTGCGACGGCGGACCGGGCTGCCCAGGCTCATCGGGAGTCCTCGGACGGCAGTGCGGCGAGAAGAGCGGCCATCGCGAGCCCGGCTTCAGCGGCCTCCCAACCCTTGTTGGACTCCGGGTTGAGTTTGTTGGCGGCGCCGGATTCGTGCGCGAGCGCAGCACTGCCGCGCAGGACGGCGCGGCTCGCGCGCTGTCGGGCTTGGGCGAGGGTCTCGGTGGTGAGCACGCCCAAGATCACGGGGATTCCCGTGTCCAGTCCGACTTGCATGATGCCGCGGCAGCATTCGCCCGCGACGAAGTCGTAGTGCGAGGTCTCGCCGCGCACCACGCAACCCAGTGCGAGGATCGCGGAGTACTGACCTGTTTCGGCAAGAGCGCGGCAGGCGAGCGGCAGTTCAAAGGCCCCGGGGACGCGGGCAAAGTCCACGGCGCTCTCAGGGACACCATGGGCGGTGAAGGCCGCGCGGGCGCCGTCGAGCAGGGCGTCGGTGATTTCCGCATGAAAGCGGGCCGCCACAACCGCGAAGCGCGCGGAGGGAGACCTCACGTCTTTCTCAAGGAGCCAGGCCATCGCGACGAGGCATTCTAGTCGTCTGCGGCTAAGACGGGAAGGAGCCGGGCGCAGGTCGGCCCATGAACCAGTGCGCCAGCCAATCGCCGAGACTCCGCATGAGCGAGTAGAGGAGTGGAACCGACCACAGGGTGAAGAAGGTCGAGACCGCGATACCGGCGCAGACGCCGATGGACAGCCCTTGGAATGAGAAGCCCTCTCCCGAGGGCTTGGAGATCGCGACCGGCAGCAGTCCGCAGATCGTGGTCAAGGCCGTCATCAGCACCGGACGCGCCCGGTCTTGAACCGCGCGAACGATCGACTCTTGGCGCGGAAGTCCGGCGCGCTCGTTCTGCAAAATGCGGTCGATCAACACGATTCCGTTGTTCACCACCACCCCGGACAACACGGCGAGGGCCATGACCTCCAGCACGCCGATCGGCATGTGCGTGAGTTTGTAGGCCCAAATGGCGCCCAGGATGCCGAAGGGCACGGTAAAGATCGCGCAGAGCGGCAGGATCAGTGAATCGAAGAGAATTCCCATCAACAAGAAAACCAGCGCAAGCGCGAGGAATAATCCGCGCATCAGTTCGCTGTTCTGGCGCTGGAACTCTTCCCAGCCGCCGGCTTGGGTCCAGCGGTAGCCCTCGGGGAGATCCACGTCGGCCATGAGCTTTTCGATCGCAAGGTAGTTCAGGCGGATGTCTTCGCTCTCGGTGCGCAGTCCGATCGAGTCGCTGATCCGGCCGTTCCGACGCACGATGGTCGAGACCGAGCGGGCATCGGCGAAATCCGCAAAGGCCGACAGGGGCACTAGGCCGCTGGCCGTGCCGATCACCATTTCCGTCAAGTCCGAGCGGCTTGGATTGCCGGGCTCGTCGTACTCGAGGATGATGGGGATGTCCGAGCGTGCGGTCTGAAAGCGCGAGATCATGAATCCGCGCAGGTTCCACTCGATGTTGCCGAGCACCGACTGGCTGGCAGTGCCGAGGCGCTGCATCGCGTCGCGGTCCAAACGCACTGTGATTTCTCGGGCGAGATCGTCCTTCTTGCTGACCTCGATGAAATCTTTGTTGGCAGCGGCTTTCTGACGCACCGCTTCGAGGATGTCGCTCACCACGCTGCTATCCGGGCCCTCGATGCGTACCCGGGTCCAGCGCGTGTCTTGAGCAGC
>CAZCXL010000055.1:0-10878 GCA_964502625.1 uncultured Planctomycetales bacterium
GTTCATCGCCGACGAAAATCTCGGCTACCGGCACACACCGGGATTCCAGGGCTTCGCCGTGCGCCGGGGGGAGTTCTGCTCTGAGATCGCAATCAACGAACAGGGATTGCGCCAGAGCAGTTTTGAATCTCAATTAAGCCAGCCGCATCACTTGCTGCTGCTGGGGGCTTCCTACGCGCTCGGTCTCGGCGTGGAGGAGGAGGCCAACTTCGCTTCCTTGATTCAACCCGAACTCAATGCGGCGGGCGTCGGCGTGATCAATGCTTCCCAATCGGGATACTGCGTCGAGCAGGCACAGCAGTTCGGCCTGGAGTGGGCCGCGCGGGTGGAACCCCGCACGATCTTGCTCACGATGGTGCCGACGCACGATGCGATGATCGGCTACCGCAAGCGTTATCTCGATCACGACGTCGTCCATGGCTGCCGCTTGCCCAAGCGCCGCGCGCTTGCAGTGCCGGCGGTGGACTATCTGCGCACCCATTCCTTCCTCTGGGCTTACGTTGAAACTGCTTTCAAGCGCGTGATGACTTCAGGCGAGGCCGCGAAATTCGGCGCGGAGGCGCGCGCGGATCCAGAGCCGATCGTCCGCGCCACCTTGGACTCGATGGAAGTCCTCCGGCGCTACTGCGCGGAGCGCTCGATCGCCTTCGGCGTGGTGGTCGTGACTGCGGAGAAAGTGCCTTCCGATCTCGATCAAAGCTATCTCGAGGCTTTGAGCGCCGAGGGCATTCCTGTGCTGCACTGCGGCGCTCCGGAATTCACGACTGAGGACTACTTCGCGCGCGACGCACATTGGAACGCGAACGGACACCGCAAAGCCGCGGCGCAAGTGCTCGAATTCCTGCACAGCCTGGATTGAGGCAAATCGCAGCAGATCAGCGCACGCCGGGCACGTTGCCGAACACCGTGCGCGCGTAGGCCTGCACTTGCGCCCCCAACTCCGCCGGACTCGCGCCGGTGGCTGCGCTCCAATCGAAACCGTCGGAGCGGCCCTCGTAGTACGCCGCCAGAAAGGCCAGCAGCGCCGGCCGATACTTGCCGTTCTCCGCCAAGAACAAGAACCGGCTCGCGCACGCGGCTTGCGCATAGAACAGTGATTTGCTGCTCGGTAGATACACTGCCGGACCGAGTTGCGAGGCGCAGGGGATCTTGACTTCGTCGTCCGCACTCAGGTCCTCGAAGTTGCTCTTCGAGAGCGTGAACAGCTCCTGCCACGGCAGCAGCGCGTCCTTGCCTGCGCTCGACACGATGTCCAGCCGATACGAGAAGGGATCGTCCGGTGTCCAGCTCCACAAGTCGGTGCGAAAGCGGAACTCGTCCACGAAACTCGCGAAGCCTTCCACGATCCAATATCCGGGCTGCGTGAACATGGTCGCGTCGCGCTCCACTGCGCGGAAGGCCGGGCAGCGCACCTGCAGCCAATGGTGAGTGATTTCGTGGGCCAGCGTGCTGCGCACCTCCTCGAAACCCTGGTCATCTTCGGGCACGAACAAGCGAGTCATGTTGCGGCCTGGGTCGTAATAGCCGGCGGTCCAGGTCAGTCCCGATCCCGCCTCGCCGTACCACTTTTCACTGCGCTCCAGGTATTCCTCGCGGGAGCCAAAGAGCTGAATCACCAGCGGCGGACGCTCTTCTCCGCCCGCGGTCTGCTCGGCGTCGAACAGGGTGCTAAGTGATTCGCACACCAACTCGCCGAGCGCGAGGCAGCGCGCGAGCGCGCCGGGCCGCTCGACGCTGGTGACGATCAACAGATTCGGGCTCTGAAAGGCCACCGCGTCTTTGCGCCAATCGGTGCGCGCGCGCTCCAGCGCCTGCACGGAGAACGCACTTGCGCCCGGGGGAGCCGCTTCGCCCGGCGCTGGATCCAGAATCGTGATCGGCACGCGCAGACCGGCTTCCACGACGTCGAGCCAATCGAGGGCGGGGAACACGCGCGCGCGCAAACCGCCGAGGTCTGCGCGCAAACCCTCCGGCAACAATTCGCGCACGGCGTCGCGCGCGCCTTCGTGCTGGGGATTGCGCTCGAGCAGCATGCGCAGCAGGCCGACCTGGAGCAGGGGATCGCGCACGGCTTCGCCGGGGAGCGTGCTCGCCGCCAGATGCGCGCGCTCGGTCAGCATGCGGTCAGCCGTCTCTTCCACCGTGTGGATGCGTCCGCGCAGCAGCAGTGCGAGATCGTCCTTCGGCTTGGGCGACTTCTTGGTCCAGACGTCGAAGGTGCGGCGCGCGGCGGCGATGCTCTTTTCCTCTGCGCCGAGCGATTCCGCCTTGCTCAGACATTCACCGAGCAAGTCAAGGTCCAAGGTTTTCGTTGCGTCGGTCGCCAGCCCCGCCCACGCGGTGGCTTCGGCCTCCTCGATCAGCCGTTCGAGCCCGACCCGCAACTCGCTCGCGTAGATCGGCCCCAGCGTTTCGTCTTCCGCGTAGATCACGTCCGCGAGCGGCCAACTCTCGCTGCGCTTCTTCTCGTTGCTCAATACCCCGCCCGCAAAATCCAATGCAAACGTCCCGCGCACGACTTCGCCGCCGCGGAGCACCGCCACGGCCTGACTCGCAGTCAGCGGCGCGGCCCTGGCGGGGGAACTCGAGTTGCGCGCAGAGGTGGCCGTCGTCGCATCCAGCGACTCGTGGAGCGCCAACAGCCGATTGCCGCCGGTGACCACCAAGAGATGGCTGCGCAGCGGGATCACGCGCGAGCTCGCCTCCACGGGAAGCCGCCACAGCACGCGCAGCGAGTTCAAGTCGAAGGCTTGGGCGCCGTTGAAGCCGATCGCGCCCGCGCGCGTCGCACCGGTCTGGCTCGAGGCGAAGGCCACGTTGTGCTGCTGCGTGGCGAGTAGGGAAACAAAGTCGTCGCTGAGTCGCTTCTGCCGCACGAGCGCGAGTCGCGCACCCTGCTGATACCACGCGCCGAACCAACCCTCTTGCCACGCACATGGCGCGCCCGCCGAAGCCCAGAGTCCATCCATGCGTTGCGGCAGACGGCTCGTCGGCGGCCATGCGTAGGCCACGCATTGGGTGGGATGCGTGGTTCCGAAGTCGAGGCGCATCGGAAAACTCGCAGCCAGTGCGCCGTCGAAGGCGTGCACCAGCGCGCCTTCGTCCATGGTGATCGCCCGGCGCATCACGGCGCCGATCGGCAACTCATGCACCGCGGCCCCCGTCGTGCGGTCATAGGCCTGGAAGGTGCATTCGCCCACGAGATTCATCGAAGCCACCAGCACGCGGTCCTCCAGCAAACTGGGTCGCCCTTGACTGCCGCGCCCGGCGACCCAATCCGCCGCATGCCGGCCCACGCGGGTCCGCAACAGGCCCGCACTGGTGGCCGCGTAGATCTCGTTCGCAAAACACAGCGGCAGTCCGACTTCGCCCTCCGTGTGAAAATTCCAGACCGGAAGAATGCTGCTGCTCCGGATCCTCAGGGCGGACAACTCCTTCTCCCCGGAGCGCAGGACGATCAGATCCCGCCACAGGGTGGGGCCGAGGCGGGGGCCTACCCCGTAGCGGCGGTCGGCGCCGATCGGCTGGCCGGAGCGCAGATCCAGGACCCGCAGCAGCCGGCCTTTGGTCGCGGACTCGATTTCCAGGACGATGTGGTCGTCCCAGACTAAAGGGTCGCCCACGATCCGGCCCCCGGCGTCATGCTCCCAGGCCAGAACCAAGGGGCTTTGGGGTGCATGAGCGATGGAAACCCCGGTCCGGGCTGCGGATCCGCCTTCGGTGTACCAGGCAAAGGCCGGGGTCGCCCGACCCTCCACGACCGGATCCGCGGATCCGAATTGAAGGCAGCCGCAGAGCAAGAGGACGAGATTCAGCATGAACTTGCGCGGGGGGCTTGCGTCATGCCTTAGCATAGGGTTCGGGATCACCCCCCTCATTCCCGACCATGTTCAAGCCCCCCCTGCTGGCCGTTGCGGCCGTGATTCAACTGCTGACCCAATGCGGCAGCGGCGCTGCTTCTTCCAGCCAGGCATTGAACACCGAGAGTTATCTCGGCGCGGCCGTGGACGCGCAGAATTTGTTTCACTGGACGCCCATCTCTCCTGGACAACCGATCCCATTGGGAGTGATTTTGCGCAACGCTCCCTCGGAGTTGCCGCCGGGATTGTTAGCGCTCGGCGTTGAGTCGGCGGAGTTGGAATCCCTCGTGACCGAGGCGATGCAGATCTGGATTGACGCGCTCGGCGAGCCCGTGGAATGGACGCTTTACGCCCACGGCGGCACGCCATTGCCGCAAGGGAATGACTGCGGCATTGAGGTGAGTTTCCTGGATGCGGCTGATGGTGTGCTCTCCGGCTACGCCTGGCTCGACACGCGCTTCCTGCAGCCGCGTGTCGTGAACAGCGTGAAGGTGGAACTCTCGATCCCGCTGGAGCCCCACGGCGCAAATTTGGTCACGCTCAAGGCGCTGGTGTTGCACGAGCTCGGGCATGCCTTTGGCATCGTCGCGCCGCCGCCGCATACCGGACACAGTTCTGCGATTTCGGATGTCATGCATCCGTCCGTGCGTTGGACCCGTCTGAGCAACCAAGACCGACTCGCCATTCGCGAGCTTTACAAGCTCAAGCCGAACATTGAGCGCGCCGACGCTGTCGGTGGCTCGGATCCTGATGGCCCGGGTGGCACCGGTGGTGCCGGCGGCGCACTGGGCGAGTGGCTTGAGCCGGCCGCGAACTGGGTGGGGCAGGGCTGGGAAGCCTCGAAGCCTCGCTCCCAGGCTCGACAAACACAGCCGGGTTGTCGCGACTGCCGCTAAGACTTGCCACCGGGAGCGGTTTTCCTATAGTTTTGCTCCCGTTCCTCAGTCGGTAGGTCATCAACATGCAGGGATTGCTCGAGGCCAAGGGCCTTCACAAGAGTTTTGGAGAGATTCGTGCCGTTCAAGGCGTCGATCTCGTCGTGAAGGCAGGTGAAGTCGTCGGATTTCTGGGGCCGAACGGCGCCGGGAAATCCACCACCATGAAGGTGGTCACCGGATTTCTGGAGCCGGACTCCGGCACGGTGCAGGTGTGCGGGAATGATCTCGCCACGCAGCCGCTCGCCGCGAAGTCCTGCATCGGATATCTGCCCGAGGGCGCGCCGGCGTATCCGGACATGCGCGTGCTCGAGTTCCTGCGCTTCATCGCGGCCATTCGCGGCCTGCGCGGCGCGGACATGGAAGCGCGCATCGCGGAAGTCGTGGGCTTGGTGCACTTGGACCGTGTGCTGCATCAGAGCATTGAAACTCTGTCCAAGGGCTTCAAGCGGCGCGTGGGTTTGGCGCAGGCTTTGGTGCATGATCCCAAGGTGCTGGTGCTCGACGAGCCGACCGACGGCCTCGACCCGAACCAGAAGTTCGAGGTGCGCAGTCTGATCCGCTCGATGGGCAAGACCAAGGCGATCGTGCTCTCGACGCACATCCTGGAAGAGGTCGAGGCCGTGTGCACGCGCGCCGTGGTGATCAACCAGGGCCGCGTGGTCTTTGACGGCACCGCGCACGAACTCGACGGCTTGGCCCCGGCTTCGATCACCCGCAACCGGCTCGATCACGTGTTCCGCCAACTCACCACCTCCGACACCGCGGCCACAGCCGCAGGAGCCCGCTGATGCGCGCCCTCTGCGTCGTCTTCCGCCGCGAGTTCGGCTCCTTCTTCAGCACGCCGCTCGCCGCGGTGTTCTTGGTGATCTTCCTGTTCCTGTGCGGAATCTTCACCTTCAACTTCGGCGGACTGTTCGAGCGCGGTCAAGCCGACCTGCGCCCTTTCTTTCAGTACCACCCCTGGCTGTTCCTGTTTCTCGTGCCCGCGATCGCCATGCGCATCTGGGCGGAAGAGCGGCGGCTGGGCACCATCGAACTGCTCATGACCTTGCCGGTGCGCTTGCGCGACCTGGTGCTGGGCAAGTTCCTCGCGGCCTGGGCCTTCTGCGGCGTGGCGCTGTTGTGCACCATTCCGGTGTGGCTGACGGTCTCCTACTTGGGTGACCCGGATCACGGGGTCATCGCCGCTTCTTATCTGGGCAGTTTCCTGATGGCGGGCGCGTTCCTCGCGATCGGCTCCTGCATCTCCGCGCTCACCAAGAACCAGGTCATCGCCTTCATCCTGTGCGTGATCGTGTGCTTCGTGATGCTGCTGATCGGGTATCCGGTGTTCCTCGGCTACCTCACCGGCTGGGCGCCGGACTTCCTGGTGGACGCGGTGGCGTCCTGGAGTTTCCTCACGCACTATGACGCGCTCTCGCGCGGAGTGATTGATTTGCGCGACGTGCTCTTCTTCGCGAGCGTGATCGGCGTGTTCTTGTGGGTGAATGCCCTCATCCTCGATTGGAAGAAGGCGGCCTAAGGAAATCATGAGCATGCACAAGAAATCCACCGCTCTGGCCGGCATCGGCGTTGCGCTGATCGCCTTCCTCGCCTTCAACGCGCTACTGCGTCCGCTGATGACCGGCGCGCGCCTCGACGTCACCGAAGACGGCCTGTACACGCTCTCGCCCGGAGCCCGCGAGATCCTGCGCAGCCTCGACGAGCCCGTGCGGCTCGACCTCTACTACACCGAGGAAACCGGTCGTCAGGCGCCGGCGGTGCACACGCACGCGCAGCGCGTGCGCGAGTTCTTGCAGGAGCTTGCCCAGGTGTCCGGCGGCAAGTTGGAGCTGCGCTTCCTGGATCCCGAGCCCTTCTCCGAAGCGGAAGACGCCGCGCGCGCCGCCGGCTTGGCTTCGGTGGTGGCGGATCAATCCGGCGGCACGATCACCTTCGGCTTGGTCGGCACCAACGCCGTGGACCGGAGTGAAGTGATTCGCTTCCTGGATCCGCAGACCGAGTCGTTCCTCGAATACGACGTGATGCGACTGGTGCAGGCGCTCGCTGCGACCAAGCAGCCGAAGGTTGCGCTGATCGCCGGCGTGCCGATCGAAGGCAACCAAGACCCGATGAATCCGGGCCGCCCTGCGCAAGGCTGGTTCATCCTGGAGCAGTTGCGTCAACTCTTCGACGTGGAAGTGATCGGCCCAGGCGCCGAATCACTGCCGGCAGACGTGTCCGTGCTGGTGCTTGCGCACCCCAAGGCACTGTCCGAAGGCATGCTGCGCTCCATCGACGCGTACGCGCTCGGCGGCGGCAGCATTCTGGCGCTGATGGATCCGTGGTGCGAATCGGATCCGACCGCGGGCGGTGAACCGAATCCTTTCGGCGGACCGCAGCAGGGTGGACCCGCGTCTTCCGATCTCGGTCCCTTGCTCGCGGCCTGGGGCGTGGAATGGAATCCCAAGGAATTCGTGGGGGATCGTGGCGCAGCCATGCGCGTGCCGGCGCGCCGCGACGGGCGCGGTCCGCAAACCGTGGACTTCATCGCCTACCACCAAGTGTTGGCGGAAAAGGGCGGGTTCGCCACGGAAGATCCGCTCACCCAAGGGCTCGAAGTGCTGCTGCTCGGCGTGCCCGGATCCTTTCACAGTGCGCCGGGCGCCACCACGCGCCTGACTCCCTTGCTGCATTCGACTGCGGACTCCGCGCTGATGCCCACCAGCAAGCTGCAGTTCATGCCCGACCCTGAGGCCATGCTGCGCGAATTCGTTCCCAGCGGCGGAGAGCAACTGCTCGCCGCGCGCCTGCAGGGCACGCTGCACAGCGCATTCCCGGAAGAGGGCGCCGAGCCCGCCACCGGCGAGGCCGGCGGCATCGTGCTCGTCGGCGACGCGGACTTCCTCGCCGACCAGTTTTGGGTGGACACCCGCCCGATGCAGTTCGGCATGGCGCCGGTGGCCATGACCGACAACGGTTCCTTCATGATGAACGTCATTGAAGGCCTGTCCGGCAGCGATGCGCTCATGAGCCTGCGCAGCCGCGGCAAGCACACGCGGCCGTTCTCGCGCGTGGAAGAGTTGCGCAAGGCGGCTGAAGAGAGTTACCTCGCCGAGGAAAACGCGCTGCAACAAACGATTACTGCCGCCGAGCAACGCATTCGCGAATTGCGCGGCCAGGGTGGCGGCGAAGTGCTGCTCACGCCCGAGATCGAATCAGAACTCGGCCGCTTGCAAGAGGAAGTGCTCGCGGCGCGCAAACAATTGCGCGCGGTGGAGTTCAACTTGCGCAAGGACATCGACGGCCTCGGCCGCGAGGTGATGCTCCTGAACGTGGTTTTCACTCCGATCGGCGTCGCTTTGTTGGTGCTGGCCTGGACTTTCTATCGCAATCGCAAACGTTGAAGCGATGAACCCGCGCACACTCCGCATACTTGCCCTGCTTTCCGTGTTGGCGCTCGGCGTCGCCTGGTGGATGGCTGGCCGCGGCCCGTCCTCTGCTTCCGCCACCGAGGGCGCCTTGTTGCCGGACTTGAAGGCCAGCATCAACGAAGTCGCCCGCATCGAGATCGACGACGGCAAGCAGCCCCTGAGTTTCGAGCGCAAGGGCACGTCCTGGGTAGATCCCTCCCGCGGCGGATATCCGGTGAAGACCAGTGAAGTGAATCGCCTGCTGCTCGGCCTGATGGGCTTGCAGAAGAAGGAAGCCAAGACCTCGCGCGCCGAGCGTCACGGGGAGTTGAAGCTTGCGCTCACGGGCGACGAGCAGCAGCGCGGCCAAGTGCTGCGACTCTGGCTCGCCGGCAAGGAGCAGGCCGGTTGGGAGATCGTGATCGGTGAATCGAAGTGGTCGCCGGTGCAGGGTCTTTACGCGCGTTTGCTCGCCGAGAATCAGTGCTGGTTCGTGGCCGGGGAGATTCAACTTCCGTATCAGCCGACGGCGTGGCTCGACAAGGAAGTCACGAACGTCAACGCCTCCGACGTGGAGCGCATGCTGTTGGTGCGCGGAGAGAATCGTTTCACCATGACGCGTCCGGACGACGCTACGCCGTGGGCGCTCGCGGAGATGCCCGAAGGGCGCACTCTCAAGGAGTTCTCGCCCTTCGGCAGCCTGGCCAACGCTCTGGGCTACCTCAATTTCGAGGACGTGGCGCCCGCCACCGATCCGCGCTTCGCCGGCGGGGCGGACCTGGCCGCCGAGTTTGGCTTCTTCAATGGCGCTTCCATTCGTCTTGAGGGCTGGAGCGAAGGTGAAGGCGAGGACGCGAAACTGTGGGTGCGGCTAAGTTCCGCGCCGCCGACCGCTGCACTGCCCGCAGATCCGGCCAACGCTCCGCTGGACACGCCGCGCGGACCGAGCGCGGACACTCTCGCCACTTGGGAAGGAAAGTGGATGGGTTGGGTGTATCAACTGCCGCAGTGGAAGGGCAAAGCGCTGCTGCAGGGCCTGGAGGATTGGCTCGAGCCGCTGGTGGAGGAGCCGCCCAGCGCACCCGAAGACGAGGCAAGTCCTTCCGACGAGTAGCCGTGGACGCCGAACACTGGCATGCGCGGTGGCGGGAAGGGCGCATCGGTTTCCATGAGGGCCGCGCCAATCCGCGGCTGCAAGAGCATTGGCCGCGCCTCGGCCTGGCGCCGGATTGCGCGGTTCTGGTGCCCTTGTGCGGCAAGGCGCACGATCTGTCGTGGCTCGCCGCGCGCGGTCACTCCGTGCTTGGCGTCGAGTTGAGCGCGATCGCGATTGTGGATTTCTTTCGCGAGCAACAGCTCGCGGCGCAGCAGGAAACCCTCGGCGCCTTCACGCTCTGGCGCGCCGGCCGCATCACGATCTTGTGTGGCGATTTCTTCGCGCTGGATCGCGCGCTCGCGAAGGAAGTGGCCGGCGGCCCGCTCGCAGGATGGTGGGACCGCGCCGCAATGATCGCGCTGCCGCCGGAATTGCGCGGCCGCTACGTCGCGCAAATCGCCACGCTGACGGCACCGGGCGCGCGCGGCCTGCTGGTGGGTTTCGAGTATCCGCCCGAAGAGAAGCAAGGACCGCCCTTCACGGTGGAGGAGGCTGAGATTCGCGCCCGCTACTGCGCGCCCGCGTTCGCGGAGCCGACGTTCCTGCAGCGCGACGACTGGCTCGACCGCGAGCCGATCTTCCGTGAGCAAGGTCTGACTCGCGTGCATGAGACGCTGTTTCGGCTGGAACGCGGGTAGGTTCGGCAAGGAGGGCGTCACGGCGCAGGCTCGCGTGTCCTCGGTACTGTCCATCTGCGGACTTGGAAATCGCCTTCATGATTCCTCACTGATTCGTGAGGTTCCGCGCGGTCGTATGTCCCTGATTGCCAGGGAGCATTCGCTCCCTGTTCACGAAACCATGCTGAATCGGGAAGGCCGGAGATTGGATTGAGAAGGAAATCCGAGTTGCCCGCGGTTGGCGCTCCTTTAGGATTGCTCAGCGATTGCGCCCTCTCTTCTTCGCCGTTGGATCCATGACTGCCTCCTTCCGTGCTGCCTTTGTCCATTCAGTCCTTTTGGCCGTTGGTCTCTCCGGCGTCGGCTTCTATGCCGTTTTATCGACGGGTGGTGACCCGATCCCGGGTACCGAACCGATCACGATCGGCACGCCGAGCCGGGAGAAGCCGCTGGACTACACGAGCGGGAGTCCGAGTCTGACGGCGGGCTTCCAGGACTGGGCGCTGTGCGAATTGGGGGAAAGAGTCGAGTCCCGTCCGCCGCTGCTTGGTGTCCAGCGCTGGGGGCCGGCAGCGCTGCTCGGCGGCGGAGGAGGCTGCGGCCCCTGCGGCGGAGGAGCGGGCGGCGCCTACTCCGGCGATCCGCGCAGCGCGGCGCTTGGCCTGCAACTTTTCCCTCCTCACGACATTGCAGCAGGTGACGTCGGTCAACTTCCTCCCAGTCCCAAGGATCACCCCTTCGTGATGGCGGGGACGGGGGAAGTGGTCTACCAAGAAGTGGACTTCGTGATTCCCGGCCTCGGCTTCGATCTGGTCTGGGCGCGCACCTATCGCAGTGCCTACGAGTTCGAGGGCTGGTGTGGCTACGGCTGGAGCCACCCGGCGGAGAACGTGCTGGTCGAGCAGACGAACGGCG
>CAZCXL010000056.1:0-2389 GCA_964502625.1 uncultured Planctomycetales bacterium
CCCGGTCCGTATTCCAAACCGCCGAGACCGACGCCGAGTTCCATCAAGGGACGAACGCCATACCAGCCGGGGAAGTACCAGCGCAGGTACGGCCCGCCGGACACCACCTTGACGTCTGAGGTGTCGAAGTCCGTGTTGGTCACGCGCACCCCAAACTCAGAGGACGTGCCGATTACCATTCCCAGATCGAAGCCCGCACTCGAGACGTCGTCGTCCACGCCGCTGAGGTCGGCCGTGTCGCCGATGCCTCCGACGAAACCGCCGATGCGCCAAGTGCCGTCGGAAATGCCGGGAGAGGACTCGTGAAAGGAATGGAGAGCCGAGCAAGATGCGCCCACGGTGGCGAGCACGGCCCAAAGCAAGGATGTGACGCGCATGTCTTAGAAGAAGACCGCCAGGCCGACGTTCACGTCGAGGACGTCGCTATCAATTCCGTCGTCATAACTGCCGATGGACTCGCGCAGGCCGACCTCGATCGCCACGTGATCATTCAGGAACTGAGTGACGCCGATTGCAATCGCGTAGAGAAAGCCTGAGACGTCGACGGTGCCGGTGTCCACGTTCGAAGTGCCAAGGCCGATCTCGAACCAGGGACGAGTCGCCGAACGGCTGTCCACGTACCAACGGCCCAGGATCAGTGTGCTCAAGGTGTCGGTCTCTGCCGTCCCGGCATCCACACTGGTGAAGCCGAAGCGCACCCCCAACTCCAGATGCTCCGAATAGAAGCGACCCAGGTCGAAGTTTGCCGCCAAGGTGTCGGTGTCGGTGCCGTTGAAGTCGCTGCTCTGGACGTTCAGACCAGCCCCACCGCCTAGACGGTAGTCGCCAGCCTTGAAGGCAGGTCCGGTCGCGCCGGATTTCCACATCGAAGAGCAGGAAGACGCGCCAAGCAGAAGGACGCCAGTCAGGAGGAGGGAGATGGTCTTGCCAGTCATGATCAGTCTTGGCGCGGAGAGGGCATGGCCCACCGCGACGAACGGAGAGCCTAGGCCTCCCCCAGGGGATGCGTCAATCTGGACTTGAGCCGTGTTCAGAGCGCGATTCAGCCGCAGCGAGCCCTAGAGAGAAGGCATCCGGCCCGGGGCAACCCGAATTATGGGGTATCCTTCTAGGTTCCATGCGCGTTCAACGGCTCCTTCCCCTCCTGCTTGCCTCCGTCTTACTCGCCTCGGAGGCACTCGCCACTTGGTCCATCGTGGTGGTCAATCGGCGCACGGGTGAGGTGTGTTTGGCCTCCGCAACCTGCATCGAGAACTTCAATCTGCGCAACGGAATCGGAGTCATGGCTTCGGAAGTCGGTTGCGGCGCCACGCAGTCCTACGCAGTGGCCGCGGCCACGCGCAAGCGCATTCACGACCTCATGCTCGAGGGAATTCCTCCGCAGGAGATTCTCGACATCATTGAAGTGGGTGACTCGCTCTGGCCGTACCGCCAAATCGGTTTGGTGGATCTCGCGGGACGCGCCACGTCCTACTCTGGATACCTCTGCGGGCAGTGGTTCGGCGGAGTGGTCGGGGAGCAAGGCGACTACGTGTACGCGATCCAAGGCAACGTGCTGACCGGTCCGCCCGTGGTGAACAATTGCGAGCAGGCCTTCCTGAATACACCGGGCGACGTGGGACAGAAAGTCATGGCAGCCATGGAAGCCGCGATGCTCATGGGTGGCGACGGTCGCTGCTCCTGCAGCAACCAGAATCCGACCGGTTGCGGCTCACCCCCGCCGAACTTCACCAAGAGCGCGCACGTAGCGTTCTTCCTGATCGGCCGCCCCGGCGAGGCGGAGATCTGCACCAACAACGGTTGTGCCGGCGGAGATTTCTACCTCGCGATCAACAAAGCCAGTCTGCGTGCGAGTGATCCTGATCCGGTGCTCGTGATGCGCCAGGAGTACGACGCGTGGCGCCTCGGTTTGGCGAATCGGCCCGACGCCATGCTTTCGACCGTTTGGCCGCAGAATACGCGCGTGCAACCGGGAGCCACTGGGCCCATTTCTTTCGTTCTCGACCTTTCTGACGTAGAAGGCGCCGCCCTCCAATCCGGAGGCGCGACCGTTTCTCTCCAGCACGATCCGCGTTCTGCGGGCTTGGCCTCCTTGAGTCAGGTCACAGACCACCAAGACGGCACTTACACCGTGGAAATCCTTCCCGGTAGCGGAGAGGGCACCGATCTGCTGCGCTTCGTCGTGGACGACGGCATCCATGCCATCACGCTGTGGCCGCCTGCGCGGGTGCTGCACGAATCCCCCGCAGCGAGTCCGCTGCAGGCCGCGATGTCCGTGAGCGGCCTTGCCGCTCTGGACCAACCCCGTGCCGCGCATCTTTCGCCCGATGGCTTGCAGTTGTGGGCGATTGCTCAGGATCTCAATGGTCCGCAACTCATGAGCATGACG
>CAZCXL010000056.1:2399-10810 GCA_964502625.1 uncultured Planctomycetales bacterium
CGGCGAGCGTGACGGACCTCACCGTGTCCGCCGACGGCCTGCGGATTCTGTTCTCCGCCCTCGACACTCCCGGCGGAATCCAACGGATCTGGGCGTCCTCACGCGCCTCGACTGCGGTCGGCTTCGATGCGCCCATCCTGCAAGAGGTCCTCGACTCCGGCACGGGCGACGCCTATCCCACGCTCAGCGCCGATGAACGCGAACTCGTGTTTGCTTCCCATCGTGACGGCACCTGGGATCTCTGGCGCGCGGAGCGGCTCTCGCGCACGGCTCGCTTCTTCCCGCCGCAGAAGCTCGTCGAGTTGTCGAGCCCGACGGCCGATGAAGTGTCCCCGCTCTTCGAATCGGGCGAAACCCGGATGTGGTTCAGTCGCCGGGAGCTGAACGGACTTCCGCTCACGCTGCTCGCACGCCGCGCAGAAGACGGCAGTTTCGGAGCTCCGCTGACCGCCGCGGGTCTGTTCAGCACCCAGAACAACCTGCCGGTGGCCATCGACGCCACCGACGGCTCCCTCTGGTCCTGGTACTCCTCGGCGAGCGCAGGGAGCCCGGTGCTCCTGTCCCACGCGCGCCCCAGCGCAACCCTCACCGCCGATGCGGACGAAGCCTCCGCAGCCGCGGGCCAAACGGTGAGCTTCAGCCTGGACGCCGGCCTGGCCTGGGCTGGATCCCGCTACCGGATCACGCTGGGCTCGCCCGGAAGCACCTTGCTCGCGGGCGAAGGCGCCGTGTTGCCCTTCGCGCGCGAACCGAGGCTCGCGGCGTGGCTGGAGAATCCGATCAACTCAGCGCTCGTGCCCGGCTTCAACGGCCGGCTCGATGCCCAAGGTCACGCCTCCGCGCAGTGGATTCTGCCGGCAGGCGCCCTCTCCGGATCGGGCCTCGTCGGCCGCAGTTTCGTCGCGGCCTTCGTAGCCGCGCGCGCGGGCGAGAAGTTCTTGAGCGAGCCCTGGCTGCTCACTCTGTTGCCTTAAGCGTCGCTCCGCCGTCGCCTCCGACCCAGCGCATCCAACCTGCGCCGGCGGAGGTGCGCCGCCCCCGCAGCTTGCCTGAGAATCCCTCGGCAGCCTCGCGCTCCGGGGACAGTGGCAAGCCCACGAAGATGGCGCCGAGCCAACGCTCTTGCGGATCCATGCCGCACCAAGCGCGCAACTCGGGAGCGTTGAGCACGTGCGCCGTGCACCAATAACTGCCGAGACCGCGTTCCTCGCAGGCGAGCAGCAGAGCCATCGCCGCCGCAGCAGTTGCAGAGTGGTGATCCTCGTTGCGCGCGGTCAGGGCCAGATCCTGTTCCGCGCAAAACGAAACCTGAACCATCGCGCCCGCACCGGCAACGATGCTCGGCAACTTGCCTGGCAGACACTGCGGGAAGCGCACCATCATGGTGTCGAGCGCGTCACGATCGAGCACGGTGAATCGCCACGGTTCCGGCAACTCGGGATCGCAGGCGTAGTGAAAGGGGGCCCACCCGGCGCTGGAGATGGCTGCGCGCAGCGATGCGTCGAATGCGAGGCGCGCAGCAGTTCCGGTGGCCTGCGCGGACAATCGCGGTCCATCGAGCAACTTGCGCGTGCGGCGCATGCGGAGCAGTGCATCCACCGAAAAGGCCTCGGGCTTCACGCCGCGATTCTAGGCGGCTTTCACGCTTCAGGTGCGGATCGGATCTTCGACGGCACCGAGCACGCGCCACGGCACTGCCACGCCTGCCGGATAGCGGCGGCGGCGGGCGGCGCGCAGGCTGCCGTCCGGTTCCAAGAGCACTTCCGTGTGCACGGGCAAACGGTGGCCATCAATCTGGCAGGGTTGCGCCAGATGCACGCAGGAGAGCGCGCCATTCGGCCAAGTCCAGACCGGGAAGCGCGCGCTGCACGGAAGGCCGCGGAGTTCCGTGTCCACTTGCAGGATCTGCCACGATTCGCACAACCCCCCGCTGGCGCCGATCGTCATGCGGGTCCCGGCACTGAACTCATGGCCACCCACGAGGAGGCTGGAGGCCGCGAGTGCGTTCCACACGGCGCCGTCTGCATGAAGGAAGAGACTTCCCGCGGCAGCTGGAAATCCTTGGATGCGACGCTCACGCGAGAGCACGAGGAACCGGGGCGAACCGTCCGAAAAAAAGGAGAGCGGGCTGCCGGGCGCCGCGGGTAAGCCACGCACCATGGTTGGATGGGCAAGCGTGGCCGCGGCGAGCCGGCCCGTGCGATGAAACTCCACTTCCTCGCCGGCGGCGCAAGGCACGCCGTCAATCAGGGATTCCTCCGCCAAGACCACGCGCGCCAGGGATTCGTTCGCATAGAACTGAATGCCTTGGTCCGCGCGGATGAGTAACCCGGAGTGGCGCAGAACGGCTTGCATCTTGGAGGCGCCGGGGATTCCCGGCAGCCATGGGACGGGGCCAAGCCGGCGTGGGTTCCCGATCTCCTGGCACCCTGCTGGCTGGGCGCGGCTACCTTCACCGGGCCGTGCCCGCCCGTCTCGTCCTTGGTCTCAATCAGTACACGCACTCTGCGGCCGCCTGCCTGCTGGACGAGGACGGCCAGCCGCTCGGGATGCTGCAAAAGGAGCGGGTGACCCGCAAGAAACACGACGGCGGCGACGTGGCGGAGTTGGTGGAGCATCTCTTGGAAAGCGCGGGGGCGCGACTGAAGGACGTCGCGGTCGTGGCGGCGAACAACCACCTCTTCCGGATTGACGAATTTCACCGGGATCTGGCCTGGGAGACCGCGCTCTACCAGCACCGGGAATCCTTCGTCTCTCCGTTCAACCTGCTACCCGGAGTGCCGCGGGTGGAGCTCTCGCACCATCTGGCGCATGCCTGGTCCGTGCTGCCGCAGACTCCCTTCGACGCCGGCCTGATCGTGGTGATGGACGGCATGGGCAGCACCTTGCATGACCTTGAAGCCCCCGGCGCGGACTACCGCTCCGAGCGCAAGTTGCGCCGCGCGCCTGGATTTCGTGAGGTGCGCAGCGCGGACTCCACTCCGTTCGGATGGCGCGAGGCGGAGACGGCCTATCTGTTCCAAGGCCTGCAGTTGAGGCCCGTCTTCAAGCGCTGGACTCCGGAACCCACTCCGGCATTCCTTCACAATTACGGATTCGCCGACATGGAGTCACTCGGCGCGGTCTACTCGCGGGTCGCCACCCACGTGTTCAATGATTGGAATGCCTGCGGCAAGGTGATGGGTCTCGCGCCCTGGGCGCGCGGCCGCCGCCGCCCGCTCATGCAGGGGCCGCTGGAGCGTCTGCGCGTGGACTGGAAGCGCTTGCACGCCGAGCCGCATCCCAACGGCTGGGAAAATCCCAAACATCACGCGGGCTATGCGCGTCTGGCCGCCGATGCTCAAGCGGGATTGGAAACGGTGGCCATCGAGTTCCTGCAGCGGCTGCGGCGCCAGACGGGCGCGAAGAATCTCGCCTTCACCGGCGGCGTCGCGCTGAATTGCGTTCTGAACGGGCGCATCGCGCGAGAATGCGGATTCGAGCAGGTGTTCGTGCCCGCCCACCCCGGCGACGAAGGCGTGGCCGTGGGCTGCGCGCAGTTCGCGTGGCACGAACGCCACCCGAAAGCGCGCGCGGCGCGCGTGCCGTCGGCGCCCTTTCAGGGCCGCATGTGGACCGCCGAGGACATCGCAGATGCGCTGCATGAATTCGAGCCGTGGCTGGAGCCGGTGCGCGTGCCTTCCGACGAAGCGGCCTTGCTCGCATGGGCCGCGCGACAACTCGCCGACGGCCGCGTGCTGGGCTGGTTTCATGGCCGGAGCGAGTTCGGCCCGCGCGCGCTCGGCCATCGCAGCATCCTGGCCGATCCTCGTCGCGCCGACATGGTGGAGCGGCTGAATCGGGCGGTGAAGAAACGCGAAACTTTTCGTCCCTTTGCGCCAGTGGTACTCGCCGAGCACGCGACGGAGTGGTTCACGGCTCCCCCCCCCTCGCCGTGGATGTCCTTCACGGCTCAGGCGCGGCCCAAGACGCGGCGCGAAGCGCCAGCAGTGGTGCACCAGGACGGCAGTTCTCGAGTGCAGACCTTGCCCAACACCGACTCTGCGGCGCATCCCGCAGGTTGCACACGATTGCGTTCCCTGGTGGAGGCCTTCGCCGCGCGTACTGGCCTGCCGATGCTCCTCAATACCTCCTTCAATCTGCGCGGAGAAGCCATGGTGGAATCCCCGCGCGACGCAGTCTGGACCTTTCTGCGCTCGGACATGGACTTCCTCGTCCTCGAGGATCAAGTGCTCCGCCGTCGGCGCATGCCCGCTCTGCATGCTCAATTGCGGCCGCTCGCCGCGCCTGGCCTCGTGTTCGAGACCGTGCACTCGGCAGAAGGCGACTGCCTCTCCGCGCGGGCCATGGTGCGCGGAGAGACCTACGACCTTGAACCCGAGGAGCCGCAGTTCCTCGTGGCTTCCGATGGGCAGCGCAGCCTCGGCGCCATCCTTGCGGACCTGCAGAATCGTCGGACCGCCTCGCTCACCGCCGCCCGCTCTTCCTTGCGCAGGTTGTGGGAACAGCGTCTGCTTTCCTTCACGATTTCGGACGCGAAGGCAGGGAAAGCAAGATCCAAGCGGTAAGCAATCCACCGCACGCGGCCGCGACGCGCAAGGCCGTGGCGTCAGCCGGCAGCCGCCACAAGGCCAGGCCTAAGCCAAGCGCGGACATCACGGCCAAGATCCATTTGAGGCGGAGACTCACGCCGCGGCCAGCGCGCCAGTCGCGAATCGGCGCCCCCAAGTGACGATGTTCCACTAGCCATCGCTCCAAGCGCGGGAACCCGCGCATCCAGCACGCGGCGGCGAGAATCAGAAACGGCGTGGTGGGCAGCACAGGCACGATCAGGGCGAAGAGCCCCACGCCCAGCGACAAGAAGCCCACAGCACCCCAGATCCAGCGCATTCCCAGATAGCCTAGAATATGCGTCTACCTTGGCCTAGAGCCGGAGAGGACGATGGAAGACACCAAAATCGCGATCACCGCAGAACCTCAAGTTCTGCCGAACAACTGTCTGTTCCGCGTGGACCGTCCGCTTTACGTCGGTTCGATCTACATGAGCGACGCCACCTGGGCTAAACAGTGGTCGCCACTCGCCGCTGCGCTGTTTGCGGCCGTGGAAGGACTGAAGGGCATTCGCATCGCCAACACGGAGGTGCTCATCTCCATGGAACAGGTTCCCGCCGACTGGCGCGCAGTCGCGCGCGCGGCCGGCCAGGCCATTCGGCAACATCTGCAGAGCGGCGGAAAGGTCATCGAGCCCGGCGCAGTCGAAGCCTTCCAGGGTCACGACCTGATGCGCGCGAATGCTCAGAAGATCATCGATGACCAACTGAATCCGATGCTCGCCTCACATGGCGGTTGGGTCGAGATCCAGGCCAGCAATCGTCAAGACCTCTATATCACCATGGGCGGCGGTTGTCAGGGCTGCGGCTCCGCGGCCTACACCATGAAGCAGGGCGTGGAAGTGGCGCTGCGCCAGGGCGTGCCGGAGATCGAGAACATCTACGACGCCACGGACCACGCTTCGGGCGCCAATCCCTACATGTAGGCGTTGACGCGCCGCTACGCTCCCGGCGTGGCGGTCGCTCCCCCCGAGCCTGAGCCCGCACGCTGCCCGAACTGCAGCGAGCAGCGAAGTTCCGCGTTCTGCCCGACATGCGGCCAGCCGGCGCTCGATCCGCGCCGAAGCATCGGGACTCTGCTCTCGGAGCTCTTCGGGAGCCTTTTCGCCTGGGACGGGCGGGTCTGGCGCTCCATGGTGCCGCTGTTTCTCCATCCGGGCCGTCTGACTCGAGAGTGGATCGAAGGCCGCAGAGCGAGTCACGTTCCGCCGCTGCGCCTGTTCTTGTTCTTCTCGATCCTGTTTTTCTTGGTGATTCAGTTGCAGAGCAGCACGAGTGATCTGCTTCTGAGTGAAGGTGAAGGCGCCCAGGCGGAACCGGGGACGCAGGTGCAGGGTGACACGAATCTCGAGATGTACCTGCCCGGCTTTTGGCCTTTCACGAAACTTCGCGAAGCGCTCGACAAGCAGGAGGCCCGCCTCAAACGCCTCACGGAGAAAGAACAGGAGTACCTGCTCGCCCGCCGCGCCCTGGAGCTCGCGCCGCTCGGCCTCTTCCTACTGCTTCCACTCCTGGCATTGTTTCTCAAACTGTGGTGGATGCGCACGGGGTCGTGGTACCTCGACCACCTCGTGATGCTCATGCACGACTTCGCCTTCCTGTGCGCGCTCTTCGTGGCGCTCCTGCTGCTGCCGCTACCCAGTTGGGCGAACGTGCTCGCCGGTGTCGGTGGCCCGTTTTTCTACTTTCATCGCGCCATGCGGGTCACCTACCAGCGGGGATTCTGGCGCACTCTGGGCGGAACCCTGGTCGGATCCGTCGTGACGCTGATCGCCTGCATGATCGTTGCGCTGGTGCTCATCCCGTACGGCTTGCTCACTTTCTGAGCCACGCCGCTCTCCCGCAACGCTTCACTACATCTGAAGCGCGCGGAGCATCCAGGCGGTCTTCTCGCTGACCTGCATGCGCTGGGTGAGCAGGTCGCAAGAGACCTGATCATTGGCTTGGTTGGCGCCCTGAAACACCGCGCGGGCAGTGGCCGCGACCTGCTCATGCCCTTCCATCAAGTTGCGCACCATCTCCATGGCGGAAGGCTGTGCGTCGCCTTCGTCGTCGTCGATGGACGAAAGCTGCACGAAGGCCTTGTAGGTGCCGGGCGCGTACTCGCCCAGGGCGCGGATGCGCTCGGCGATGAGGTCGGTCGCCGTCCAGAGTTCGGTGTACTGCTCCATGAACATCTGGTGCAGGGCCTGAAACATGGGACCCTCGACGTTCCAGTGGTAGCGGTGCGTCTTGAGATACAGCGTGTACGTGTCTGCAAGCAAGCGGCCGAGGCCTTCAGCGACCTCGGCCCTTGCGGATTCCGGAATGCCGATGTTCGGGGTCATCATCGGCATTCTAGGACATGTCGCGCGCTAGTTCACGGCGGTGGCGACAAAGGAGGAAGCATCTCCTTGACGCGCGGCCTGGAGCCATACCGAATGACCTTGCGCGGCCAGCGGAATGTGACGATTCAGCGTGGCGACCCCGCCGCCATCCGCGACCGCGGAGCCCAGCAATGCCGGCGAAAGAATCGCGAGCACGACCGAGATCTGCGGAACGTCCGTAAAGCCGGTGCCCACGGTGGAGCGGGCAAACCAGACGTTACCGCCGGCCTGCGCGCCCGTCACGGTGAAGGTTGCGGTCTGACCCGCCGTGAGGTTCTGCACCGCAAGACTCATTCCGCCGGTTGCGGCTTGAATGACCGCGCCTTCGAGGTTGATGCGGCCGCGGCCATAGATCGGGTCTTCCCCGGGCGCACCCAGATCATCGCAGCCGCGGTAGAGGCGTTCCTCCACTTCGGCCGGACTCAGATAAGGATTGATCGCGTAAATGGTGGCCGCCACGCCGTTGGTCATCGGCGTGGAGAAGGAGGTGCCGCTGGCGGGTCCGTATCCGCCGCCCAAATAGGTGCACCAGATGTCCACTCCAGGAGCCGCGCAGTCAATCGCCGTGCCGTAGGAGGAGAACCAGGCCTTGTTGTCGGCTTGGTCGGTGCCGGCAACCACGATCACGTTCGCCCAGTCGAATGAGGAATGATTCTGGTTGTAATTGTCAGCGGCGTAGAAGTACAGAGCGCCTTGGGCGCGGACGTAGGCGCCCGTCACGTCCAAGGAGGGAGTTTCAACTCCGGTGTAAGAAGCGCTCACCGTCTTGGCGCCATTGTCTGCCGCCCAGCGCGCGCCTTCCTCGAGGTCGGCGATGGTCGAGCCGCCACTCGGTGAATTGCTCACGCGAATGGGCATCAGTTTGACGTTCCAGCACACGCCGGCCACGCCGAGGCCGTTGTTGCCGATCGCGCCGATCGTGCCCGCCACGCAGGTTCCGTGGCCGTTAATGTCCTGGATGGTGCCGCCTTGGGACTGGGGCAGGTTCTCCACCGTGTTGTAGCCCGAGACCAGCGAGGCCGCGAGGTCCGGGTGGTTGAGATCCACGCCCGTGTCCGTGTAGGCGGCGATCACGGAAGAAGTGTCCGTGATCCAACTCCAGGCGGCTTCGCTCTGGATCGTCTGGTGGTGCCACTGCGAGCCATAAAAGGTGTCGTTCGGGATGGTCAGCGGATAGACCACCCAGTCCGGCACGACGTATTCGAACTGGCCCGTGCTGAGCAGCAGAGAAGCGTATTCGCGCTCGGCGACGCCTTCCGGCACCTGGACCAGGAGCTCGCGCACTTCGGGAATGGCCCGGATCAGATCCGATCCGACCAGAGCCGCAGCGGCTGCTTGGGTGTGCTCATGGGGTCGCGCCAAAACGCGCCCGGAAAGTTCCGTGATGCCGGGGCGATCGACGGGTGGCTACGCTCGCCCGATGCCGATGACACGC
>CAZCXL010000057.1:0-10768 GCA_964502625.1 uncultured Planctomycetales bacterium
TTCGTGGACGAGTGCGATCTCACTACCCACCTTCCACTTCGCGCCGTCGTCACCAGGCTTGGTGGCGAGCACCACCGGCAGCGGCCACACCGTGCCGTTCGCGAGGCGCATGTTCGACACGACCCCCTCGTAGTCAGCTTGGTTCAGGAAACCCATGAGCGGGCTCATCGCGCCGACCGCGATCATTTCTAGATCGCTGGCTTCGCGCGAGTTGAGGGTCATGGCGGGAAGGCCGGCGGCCTTCTTGAGCAGCGCGTCGCGCTGGGCGCCTTGGAGGAGACGATTGACGAGGGAGCCGCCGTGCGGAGCGAACATGACTGGAGTGCTGGTTTGCGAGTGATGGATGAGGGGAAGGACTAGAGGTAGCCGAGGTTTTTGAGCTTCTGGCGTACCGCTTCGAGTTCTTCCGGAGTGAAGTCGGGATCCGCCCCGGGTTGGACCTGCTTGGACTCGACCTCGGAAACGAGGTCGCGAATCACGAAAACGATGAAATCAGTCGGCGACGAGAACCCTGAGTTCTCGATCACCGTCTGAATCCGCCGGTACAAAGGCCGGGGGATTTTCACCGTGACGCGCGGTTCTTTGAGCATGGTGCCCGGGAAGGTAACTTCCCATGATACTCCATGTGGGGTGCTGAGGGAGTGTCTTGACACTCCTTTTCGTTCTCTCTCGTGAGCCTCATCGGTTTCCAGCTCCTCTCCGCTTGAGGCTGGATAAACTTGGGAGGTGCCGATGATGCGCTCCCGCTCCTCCCTCTGGGTTCTTCCTGTGCTCTGCTTGTCCTGCGGAGGCGGGAGCGAGTCTCTCAGTTACGGGTCCCCCGCTGAGGCCGCCGAAGCTGCGGCTGTGGCCCTCGCCGCCGGTGACGCGGCGAAGGCGATTCCCGCCTTCGAGGCCGCGAGTGCTTCGACGGATCCCCGCGAAAAGGCCGACGCTCTCTCGGGGCTGTATCAAGCCCTCCTCAACGATGCACGGACCGAAGAAACTCTCGCCGTAGTGGGCCGACTAGCGACGGAATGCCGCGGAGCGCTCACCGCGCAGAATTGGAACAACTTGGCCACTGCGGCGATCAATCGGAAGAACGTAGCCGTGGCCTCCGCGGTGGTGAACAAGGCTCTGGAACTGTTTCCTGAGCAAAAGGCGACCTTTGTGAAGGCGGTGGGCGCGGTGGACCTGCTGACTTCGAAGGGGCCGGGAGCGGATTTGTCGGCGCTGGGGTACACGGGGGATTAAGCCCACTTCCCACGGAAGCTGGCCCCGCTCAATGGTGTTGGACAGTCCCAAGCGCTTGCTCTAGAAGCACTTAGGCGCAGTCCGCTCGCTTGAAGTCCGCGGACGAACACAAAGTCCGCTGGGAGCGCCGGCTCTGCGTGCCCGAACACCATTTAAAGGGGCCAGATTCCGTTATTGGAGCTGCAAGGCCGGAGCGTCGTAAACCTCCGGAATCTTCACCCCCATCAGGGCCAGCACCGTCGGCGCGAGATGGGTCGCGTCGTAGAACTCCCATCCCGCCGGCAGCTTCGCCACGCGGCTGCTGAAGAAGATCCCCTGCACCACGGACATGTCCACTCCGCAGTGGTCGCCCGACCACGGCGAGGTGTTGTCGGAAATCACCGGACCTGAACCCGCGAGGGTTTCACCGTCCTGCTCCACGTCCACGAGGGCGATGCCACCGGAAGTGCAAGCCCAGGCAGCCCGGTAACCACGCGCAAAGTCCACCGTCAACTCCGCCGCGCCCGAGTAAGCAGGCACAGCACTCTGTCCTTCGGGCACGTCACGCGCCTCCACCCAATCGCCTCGGTAGATCTCGGTCTTGCGATAGACCTTCGTGACCACCTTCTCTCCGGTGCGTGGGTCCACCATCGCGTACAAGCGCTCCGTGATCCGGTCGAGCACGGCATCGACCTCATCGGCATGCACGGTCCCGTAGGGTTCGCGGCCGACCAAGTTCAGGTAGATCTTGCCGATCGCGGCCGAGTACGCCTGACTGTGCTCCCAATCCAACCATCCCAGCGGATTCGCGCCGCCGCTCAAACGACGAACAGTATCCGCCGAGCGCGGCTGGTCAATGCGGTCACGATTCGCGATCTGCGCGAATCCTTCTTCCACAAGCCAGTTGTTCAGATTCACTTGCCAACGGAAGGAATCAAAACCGTGGTCGGAGACGATCAACAGCACGTCGTCCGGCTTCATCCACTCGTCGAGCAGGCGCCCCACCACAGCGTCCATTTGCTGGTACACGGCCTTGCCGCTATCGCTCATGCGCGTGGCCTTGCCGAAAAAATTCACAGTTTCACTCGCGAGCGCGGCGTCGTATTGCGGATGCTGCGGGTCCATGTGCCGCATCAACATGTGGCACACGCGGTCGGGCTCGCCGTAAAAGTGGAACAAAGTCTTCCACTCCGGATCCTTCATTGCGTCTTCGAGCAGCGTGGTGCGCCAAGTCAGAATGTGCTCGATGTCCGCCAAGAATGCGGCATCCGAAAGTTCGGCGTCTTTCACTGCGTGGGTCTGACAGGCCCAACCCAAGGTCTCGTAGGGGCCGTGCGCGCTCTTCAACGCAGAGGCAAATCCCTCCGGCGAAGACAACTGCGAACCCGGCCAGGCCTCGTCCGGATCAATCTGCAGCGGATTGGCATAGATCTCCAGCGCGCCGTCAATCACCTCGACCCACAAGCGCACGTTCGCGTGGGTCGAAAAGCGCGGGCTCCACGGGAACACCACGTGGTAGTAATCGCTCCAACTGCCAATCTGGATGCTCTGCACGGCTCCATCCAAGGTGATGCGCGCCTCGGCCGCGCCGGGTTTCCACTCCACGCGCATCGGCACCCAGGTTGAAAGCTGAGAAACACCTGGCCCGAGCCGCGCCGCCAACTCGACCTTCTCGCGCTGCATCTCAGGAGTCGAACCGGATTGCATGCGCGTCATGAGCGCCTCGCTGCGCCCGCGCAACTCCTGCTTCAGGCACTCATTGCTCGGGCCGGCCATCTTCGACTCCCACACACCCGGCGCCGATTCCAGCAAGCGAAAAATGCGCACGGTGCTTGCGTTGCCACCGCTGGCTGCATCCGCCGACGGCGCATCCTCCATGGACCAAGCCGGAGCGGATTTATAAGAAGTGCGGCGGCGATCCCGCGTCTCAGCAGTGGTCCACAATTGGGAAGAATTGAGTCCACCGGTAGCGTCGGGCGCGCCCAGACCCGCTAGCAGCTTGCCATGCTTCAGCTCCTGTGGCGGATAGGAAACCACCGTGCCTTGGCCGCGGAAGGGAATGCCCGCATCGTCCAATTCCTCCCAGAAGTCGCGGGCCATGTTGCCTTTCAGATAAGTAGTGAAGGCATTGCCTTCCGGGTAGGCGCCGAGCCAACCGAGCGCATACCACGCGCAACCACCTGCCACCGCAAGACCGAGCACCGCGCCGGGAATCCCCCGCGCACGACGGCGCGGGAAGAACCACAGCAAGGCGCCGGCCACCACACCGCCGCCCAGCAACAGCCAAACCGAGCGCGCCTCGGCGAAGGGCAGCCCGGCATCGGACGCGCTGATGCGCTTGGTCGCCGTAAAGCCAAAGCCGGGATACACCCCGCGGTCATTGACCGAGTCCACGCGGGTGACGCCGATGAAGTCGAAAATCCCCGTCTTGCCAGGATTTTGACCCGAGTTCAAGGTGGCCCACGAGACCGGCGATTGCGCCGGATTGGCCGGCATCAGGGGGGCGAAGGTGCCCTTCGCGCGCAAACGCGCAAAGTTCGGCAGCTCTCCGCTCTCCATCCACTCCGCAGTCAGCCGGGCGTCCATTCCGTCCAGACCCAGCACGATCACCCGACCCGGGTTCGGCTCCTGGGGAAAAATTTCCGTTCCCGGCAGGGCGGCTGCCCACGCAGGCGCCAGAAGGGTCAAGGCGGCAAAAAGGGCGGGTACAGAGCGCATTTGGTTCGAAGCCTCGCGTATGTCTAAGACTAAGATTATCGGATCGGAATGAGAACTCCCGCAAGGAGAAAGGCGGGGATCGGCGCGCTTCCCGTGCTGCTCCTGCTGGTCGGCATCGCGATCGCGGTGGCGGCTTGGGTGTTCTTGCCGTCGACGGGCTCGCCTGACTCTGTGACGACTACTGCTGAGGGCGGCGACTCAAGCTCCGCAGCCCTCGAACCCGGCCGGCTCGCGAACCCGGATGCCATTCCTGATCGCGTGCCGTATTGGGAACCGGGCGGCGTGCTTCCGCCAGATTCTCCCTATCGCGCCGGCGTGCGCCCCACCGACGCCCTCGTGCGCGGACGCGTCACCGCCCGTCAACTCAGTGACTGGCCCCATCTCGTGGAGGTCCGGCTCGAGCGCCAAGACGATGCCAGCGTCGTGGGCAAGGCCTACCCCACGCGCGAGCAACCGGTCTACCGTTTCGAGTCCGTCCCCTTCGGCAGTTATCGCCTGCGCTTGGAGGCCGATGGCTGTCAACCGATCTCCATGCTATTGACGACCAGCGTTTCCAGTCCGGATCTCTTTCAAGATTTGCCGCTGCAGTCCGCTGCCGGTGTGAAAGGTTGGGTGCGCAATCGTCAAGGCGAGAACCTGGCGGGCGTGCCAGTCACCGTGGAGCCGTTACCACGCAACCCGCGCGACCTCGTGCTCCCGCTCGAAACGATGACAGACGCGGAAGGCAACTATTCCCTTCAAGGTTTGACGGAGGGCGAGTACGCGGTCTACCCCGGACCGGCGCACTCCCCGGTCGGTGAGCGGGTCGTGATTCTGATTGGCCCCGGCGCTCCTCAAGCCTGGGCCGGACTCGAAGTGCCGCCGCTCGGTTCCGCGCGCGTGGTGCTGGAGGATCTCCAGAGCCTCGGTTTCGCCGGAGTGCGCGTGCAAGCGCAGCGCGTGCGTTTGCCTGCCGGCGAACAGCCCTATCAGGAAACGCGCAGCGTGAGCACCGACGGCGTGTTGCGCTTCACCACGCTTCCACCCGGAGATTACGCCTTCACGGCCTGGGGTGGTCCTTTCCGCAACACCTTGCGTGAGGCCCGAATCACTCTGGAACTCGAGCCGGAGGTTCGCATACCGCTCCGGCAAGATCCCCGCGACGCCAAGCCGCGATGAGAGCCGGGCTGGTCCGACTTTCGCCGTGGCAGGAGGCCATGCGCCTCGCCTGGCCGGCGACTCTCTCGCTCTTGATGCACGCGGCCTATCGCGTCACCGACCAGTTTTGGGTGCAAGGTCTCGGAGCAGACGCGCAGGCGGCCCTGGGCATCACCTCATTCCTTCACATCTTGAATTTTGGAATGATCACGCTGCTCTCGACAGGCACGCTGGCTCGGGTGGCGCGTGCCAGCGGCGCTGGGCAGATTGCGGGCGTGCGCGCCGCATGGCACTGCAGTTGGGCCTTCGGCCTGCCGTGGTTCATGCTGCTCGGCGTGGCCGGCTGGCTGCTGACCCCGCTGCTGGTCCGCGCTTGTGGCGCGAGCGGCGAGGTCGAACGGCTCGCGATCGCGTACATCGGCGTGATCTATCTCGTGCAACCCGCGATCGGCATGAAGCCGGTCGTGGACTCGGTGTACATCGGCCTCGGCAACACCGTGATTCCGATGCTGCTCGCGGCGCTCGCGGTGGCGATCAACTTCGTGCTCACGCCCGCGCTGATTTACGGCTGGGGCGTCTTTCCTGAAATGGGAATCGCAGGCGCAGCCTGGGCCACCGGCATCTCGCGAGCGGTCGGTGCCGCCCTCGGCACGCTCGGATTGGCGCGATGGTTCGACCTCCCGCTCCTGCGGCACCGACTGGACTGGAAGGAAGTCCGGCGCATGCTCGCCATCGGCGCTCCGATGATGGTTTCCGCAAGCGGCTACGCGCTCGTGTTCCTCGCAGTCTTGAAGACCAGCGTCGCGCATCTCGGCCGCGACGTGCAAGCCGGACTCGGCGTTGGCTTCAACGGAGTCGAATCGCTCTCCTACTGCGGTTTAATGGGGCCAGCGATCGCTGCGGCTTCCATCGTGGGCCGCAAACTCGGCGCGGGAGACATCGCGGGCGCGCGCGCGGGCATGCGTGCCTGCATGTGGATGAGCCTCGCGATTTCGAGCGTCACCACCCTGCTGTTTCTCACCATTCCGCGCCTGCTCGCCTCGGGTTTTACGGACGATGCATCCGTACTGAATGAAGCGGTGCTGTATTTGCAGGTCGTGGGATTCTCGCAGTTGATCACTGCCGCGGATTCCGTTCTGCAGCAAACCTTGGCTGGCGCCGGCCGCACTTTCCGCATGTCAGTCCTGAATCTCGGCTGTTACGCCCTGCGCATTCCCCTCGCGCACACCCTCGCCTTCACCCTGGCTTGGGGCGCGTCGGGCGTGTGGTGGGCTTTGAATCTCTCCAATCTGCTCAAACTCGGGGCTATGATTTGGCTCCTCAGGCGGCTGAACTTGTTCGCGCCTTCCCGATCGGCACTCCCCGGAACCGCCGCCCCTGACGCGTGACGAAGCACCGCGCCCTCATTGATCCGCGGGATTACCCGCTCGACCGCATCCACATGACCCAGGCCGAGGTCATGCGCCGCAATCCGCAGCGCGCGGAGTTCTTGCAAGTCGAGTCGATTCTGCATCTCGACCTTGCGCAGAATCTCATCGTGGGGCATCGCCGAGTGCGCGCCGACGAGTTCTGGACCCGTGGTCACCTACCCGGCCGGCCACTGCTCCCCGGCGTCATGATGTGCGAAACCCTCGCGCAGGTCGCCAGCATTCACGCGCACATGGAACTGGCGCTCGCAGAGAACGTGTTCATGGGCTTTGGCGCGCTCGACAAAGTGCGCTTTCGCGCGGCGATCGAGCCGCCGATGGACCTTTGGGCGGCGGGTCGCATCCTCAAGGCCTCGCGGACCCGGCCCTACTTCTCCTGGGAAGGCCAATTGCTGCGCGCAGACGGCTCGATCGTCGCCGAGGCGCAGATCGTCGGGGTCGGCATGTAGATCTACGCGGGCGATTCGCCGCTTGCAGCCGGCAGGATGGCCATCACGTCGAGCTCCACGCAGACGCACGGTACGCCGAGCAATTCCGAAATGGAGGGCCGCGTACGCCCTTCATCGCCGCTGACGGCTTCCTTGATGTAGGTGCCGTGCGCCGAGCGGATGAGCAGCAGCCAATCGCCCGCGTCTTCTTCCCACTGCAACAAACGGATCCAGCGCTCGCGGTCCAGCACGCTGCGCCGGTGGGCAACGCGGCTCGGAGTGGTCTGCACGATCGTGAGCATGCCGCGCTCCTGCAAGGCAGTGAGCCTGCGCCGAATCTCCTCCGCTCCCGAATCCTCGCCAGGCTCGAGCCGCACCCGCGCGCGATATTCCTTGGCGCTCTGCGTTTCCTTGATCTCGGCCACTCGCTTGCGTCCGCACAGGCGGAGATTTTCCAGTTCGATGCGTCCTGCCCAGCGGCGGTTGATCTCCGCGCACAACTCGGCAAGATCTGCTTCGGGGCGCCGCGCTTTGAGCATCTCGAAGACGAAGGGGCGTCCGTTGCCCAACATGCGCACGTCCAAATCTTCGCGGCCCGCACCGTGGAATTTGTTGCGGCGCGCCTTGAAGCGCGGCATGGCCACGCGCGCAATCAATTCTTGCACCGAATCTCGCGTCAACTTGCCGAAGCCCTCGCAGCGAGCGCAGCCACGGCCCTTGCATTCCGGGCAGAAGAAAACCGTTTGCGGCAAGTCGCGCCCGAGCTTCCGATAACGGCCTTCGAAAAGGACACTGACGCCGGGACCGCGCGGCTCAGCCTGCGCGGCCGACTCCGCATTCGAGTCGGGAGTGGACTGGGGGCGGATCTCGGGCAAGGCTAGGATGCGAGCGTGTGGCCTGAACTGTTCACCATCCCCTTCCTCGACGTGCCGTTGCGCTCCTTCGGGTTGCTGGTCGGCACGGGTTTTCTGGTAGCGGTCTGGTTCGGCTCGAAACTCGCTTCACGCTACGGGGCGGACCCGGTGCGCGATCCCGAGCGTTGGTCAGGCGACGTGGCGTTCTGGATCCTGATCGGCGTGCTCGGCGGCGGTCGTCTCGCCTTCGTGCTGCTGAATTGGGATCAGTACGCGGATCATCCGCTGGACGCGCTCAAGATCTGGGAAGGAGGACTCGTGATGTACGGAGGGCTCATTCTAGCCCTCGTGCTTGGCGGCTGGAAGGCGAAGCGGCTCGGCATGCCGATCTGGCAATCCGCGGACTTCGGACTCACCGCAGGTTTCCTCGGGCAAGCGATCGGACGCGTGGGATGCCTGTTGGTGGGCGACGATTACGGCCGGCCGACCGACTTGCCGTGGGCGATCACTTTCCCCGACCCGTTGCCGGCTGGCGCCGCTTTTCCGCCCGAGTGGGCGGGCATTCCGGTGCATCCGACGCAACCGTACATGACTCTAAAGGCGCTTTCCCTGTTCTTGATCGGGCTATGGCTGCTCAAGCGCAAGCGGTTCCATGGTCAAGTAGCAGCCCTGCTGCTGATGGGCTACGCGGTGATGCGCTTCGTGATCGAGTACTACCGCGGGGACGCCGGCGCGCGCGGCGGCATCTTCCGCGCAGGAAGTTCGCCCGCCGAAGTCGCGGTGAATCTGCATCAAGCGGGAGTCGCCGATCCCTCTGGACGCATCGTGGACCTCGAAGGCTATCGCACGCTGATTCGCTCGGGCGCCGAAGGCATGCAGCCGCTTCTACTACTTTCAACCTCGCAGATGATCGGCATCGTGATCTTTGTGATTGGGTTGGTGAGTTATCTCGTGCTCCGCCGCATGCCGGGGCAGCGCGTCCTCGCGCCGCGCGCGGCCTGAGGCGATGGCCTTTCTCGCCGGCGTGGACGAAGCGGGCTACGGCCCCTTCGTCGGTCCGCTGGTGATTGGCTTTTCGCTCTTCCGCGTACCGCCGCAAGACGCGGAACTGTGGGAGATTCTCCGGCCCGTGGCGGCGCCGAAGGCCGCACGCACTCGCGGCGACCGGCGGCTGTGGCTGGACGACAGCAAACTGGTGCACCAAGGTCCGCAGGGTCGCGCGCGCCTTGCGCGCAGCGTCGCAGCCTTTCGCGAGTTGGCAGCACCGGGGCGCAATCTGCTGGAGACCTGGGTCTCAGAACCGCCCGCGGGTCCGGCGCGGTTGCTGCGCGCCTCGCCCTGGCATCGTGAATTGCCCGGCTTGCTCTGCGAGGGCGCCGACGATGGTCGTGCGCGCCTCGACGCGGATGCCTTGCGCCGGCGGCTTGATGGCAGCGGATGCGCCTTGATGGGCTTCGGCGCGCGCGCCGCTCCGGCCAACGAGTGGAATCAACTGCTCGACGCTCATGGCGACAACAAGGGCCACGCACATTTCTCCGTGACCATGGAAGTCGTGAAGCATTTGCTCGAAGTGAGCGGAGACGCGCCGCTGCGCATCGAACTGGATCGCCACGGCGGCCGTTTGCGTTACGCGGAAAAACTGCGCGCCGCGCTTGCCTGCGATGCGATCGATATTCACGGTGAGAACGAAGCCGGCTCCGCCTACACCCTGCATTTCGGCGCGCGCGCGGTGCAGTTCCGTTTCAGCGAGGGAGCGGATGGTCTGTATGCACCCACGGCTCTCGCCTCCCTCGCCGCCAAACAAACTCGGGAGCGGATGATGGACCTGCACAACGCGTGGTTCAGCCGGCGCATGCCTGAACTCGCACCGACCAAAGGCTACGCCCTCGACGGCCGCCGCTGGTTGCGCGAGGTCGAACCCCGGCTCGCCGAACTCGAAATCGGTCTCGAGTTCGTGCGCCGCGAGCGCTGAGCAGGCAACTCAGCGCGCGGGCGCAGCGCGGCCGAGCGCAGTGCGTGCCTCGGCCAAACTGAGCGCTGCAGCCGCGCGCAGCACCTCTTTCGGCACCCACTCTGGAAATGCCTGCGCAACGCTCTCGTGGCGTCCACTCTCCGTGTGGCGCTCCACGATGCGCGCGCAGCGCTCTGGTTGCAGCACCGCCCCGAGCGCGAGCCGAGCCAACGCCGGCCAGAGGCGCCGGTGGACGAACGTCATGTGACCTTGCACGAGCCGACAGCAGAGTACGTCGGGATCCTCCGCAAGCGCTCGAGTCGCCGCGTAAATGGTCTTACCCGCCGGATGAGCCCACCATGAGCCACGGATGCGTTCTCCAGCGATCACCTCGGCAAGGTTGGGCACAGGGCCGCGCGCAGAGACCAGCACCACACCGTGCTCGCGCACGAAATCGCACGCGTCGAAGAGCGGCGGCCCGTCTGGCGGCATCGACGTTCAGCCCAAGGGCAATGGAATGTGCGCCCCGCAGTAGATGCAGGTCAGGCGCAGTGAATGGTTCCGCCGTGCACAAGCCGGGCATGGACGCGGAGACGATCCGCGCCACCCATGGGATTTGCCGACGCGCGCGAGTTCCTGCATCTCCGTATCCGACCGCGGCCAAGAAAGGAAAGCGGCGGCACTGAAGGTATTCCAGATCATGGCTGATTCCCTGGTGCGAGGCTGGTGGCAGAGTAGCCGAAGGCATTCATCACGGCGACGACGCGAACGTCCGCCGCGAGGCGCTCGAGTTCCGCGGCGACGGGAGTATTGCGCCATCGCTCAGCGCGCGCAGGATCCAGGAGCTCGAGCTCGTGCGCGCACGCGGGCTCGGCGAGCAGGTCCAGTCCGGTGAAGGCGCCGAGTCGCGCAGCGACTGCGCGCGGTTCCGCGATCCAGTCCTCGTAGCGGATCTCCAACCGGCGCTCGGCGGGTACGCTCGCTCGAAAGGCGAGCCAGCGCTTGTTCCAGTCCAGCCACTGCTCAAGTGCGTGTTCGAGG